>JBEGJD010000223.1:0-10825 GCA_041184765.1 Verrucomicrobiota bacterium
CCGAACATCGCGCCCGAGGCGATGCGGAACAGGAGCGAGTAACCGATCTGGCCGGCGGCGCCGGTGACTGCGACACGGATGGGGGTCTTCATGGTGGAGAAGGTTTAGCGCGCGGGACGCGCGGAACTCACGGCGGAAATCAGGGGCGGTTGGATTGTTTAGACGAAATGAGGACGGCGCGCGGCGGAGCTAATCGCTGCCCTCACGCGAAACGCGGGGCGAGGCGGGTGTGCAGTTCGCGGATGAGGGCCTCGGTCGTGGCCCAGTCGATGCAGCCGTCGGTGATGCTCACGCCGGGGCGGAGCTTTTCCTTGGGCTGGGGGAACGGCTGGTTGCCGGCGGCGAGGTTGCTCTCGACCATCGCGCCCATGATCGAAGCATTGCCGGCGGCGACCTGTTCAAGGACTGCGCGGAGCACGTCGGGCTGCAGTTCGGGCTTTTTCGCGGAGTTGTCGTGGGAGCAGTCGACGACGACCGAACGGGCGAGCCCGGCCTTGGCCAGCGCGGTTTCGACCTGGGCGATGTGGGCGGGGGAGTAGTTCGGACCGGCGGCGCCTCCACGCAGCACGACATGGCAAGCGGGGTTGCCGCGGGTCACAACTGCCGACGCGCTGCCGTCGAGATTGATGCCGAGGAAAGTCTGCGGCTGCGAGGCCGCGCGGATCGCGTTCACCGCCGCTTGGAGACTGCCGTCGGTGCCGTTCTTGAAGCCGAGGGGCATGGACAAGCCGGAGGCCATCTGGCGGTGGGTCTGCGACTCGGTGGTGCGGGCGCCGATCGCGCCCCAGCAAACGAGGTCGGCCATGTATTGCGGGGTGATCGGGTCGAGGAACTCCGTCGCCGTCGGCAATCCGAGATCGATCACGTCGCGCAGGAACGAGCGCGCCATCCGCAGACCCGCCGCGATGTCGTGCGAGCCGTCGAGGTGCGGGTCCATGATCAGGCCTTTCCAGCCCACGGTCGTGCGCGGCTTCTCGAAATAAACGCGCATCACGATCATCACCCGATCGGAAACTTCGCGGGCCAGGGTGCTGAGCCGCCGCGCGTACTCGCGTCCCGAGTCCAGGTCATGGATCGAGCACGGGCCGACGATCAGCAGGAAGCGTTTGTCGTCCGTGAAGATCAGCCGGTGAATGTCGCGCCGTGCGCGCACCACGAAGTCCGCCTGGGCCTCCGTCTTCGGCAATTCGGCCAGCAACTCCGCCGGAGAGGGCAGGGTGCGGGTCTCGACGACATTGATGTCGGACGTTTTCTGCATGAACGGTCAGCTTGGCGCGGGGCTCTCGTCGCGCGCAAGCCCGGTGTCGGGAAGGAAGCGGGACGATTTCACCCGTAAAAAAAGTGGCCGGCCGCTTACCCCTAAGCGGCCGGCCTTTGCTTTCTATGTTACCCCAAAACTCCCGCTAGGCGGGAGAAGTGTTAAACTTGATGTTTGAAGAGATACAATGGAGAGTTCTGCCGTCAAACAAAAGTTTTCAAATTCTACCAATTCTTTTGTAAACCACTCCTGATCAAGATTTAGATGTCTATCACGTTTTCTACTCCTAGCGGGTTTTTCGAGTGGTCTCCCGCGGCGTGGCTGCGTGTGACGGGTCCCGATGCGCTTTCGTTCCTGCAGGGGCAGTTCTCGCAGGACCTTCGCCCGGTCGCCGCCGCGGCGCGCGGGTCGGAGCCCGCTTACGGACTCTGGCTCACGCTCAAGGGCAAGGTGGAGGCGGATGGTTTCGTGTTCCGCGGCGAAAGTGCCGATGAGTTCTGGATCGGGAGTTATTTTTCCCGCGCGCCGGTGATCCGCGCGCGGTTGGAGGGCTTCATCATCGCCGACGACGTGACGATCGAGGATCAGACCGATGCTTGGACGGGCATCACGTGGGTGGGTGAGGCGCCGCCCGTTCCGGCGGGGGTTTTCGCGTTCACAGGTCGGCGCGGTTTTCCCGTTTCGCGCGACGGGGTGTATCGGCGCGACGCGCGGGTTGATGCGGTGGGTTCTCGCCTCGACACGGAAACGGTCGAACGCGCGCGCATCGCGGCGCGTATCCCGGCGGTGCCGGTCGATGCCGGCCCCGGTGATCTCCCCAACGAGGCGGATCTCGATGCCACGGCGGTTTCCTACACGAAGGGATGTTATCTCGGGCAGGAGGTGATGGCGCGGCTGAAAGCGATGGGTCAGGTGCGGAGGAGGTTGGTGCGCGTCGGAGGGATAGGCTCCAAGCCAAGTGCCTTGCCGGCCGCGGTGTTCGCGGGCGAGCGCCAGGTGGGCGAGGTCCGTTCGGCGGTCGCGGACGGTGCCGGCGGCTGGCTCGGCCTCGCGATGGTTTCGAACCTCCATACCGTGGCGAACGCGGAGCTGGCATTTTCCGCCGGTGGCGCTTCCGCGCTTCGGTTGCTCGACGCGCCATGAGCGAGCTCGAGCAACTCACGGCGCTCTGCGAGCGACTCGGAGCGCCACCCGCTCAGGCGGCGACGATGGCTACTCAGCTGGCGAAGCGCGCGGGACAAATCGCGACGGAGCGCGGCGTGCCGCGCGAGGAGGCGTTGCGCGGTTTGCTGGAGGTGCTGGTGAAGGGGCGGGCGGGAGAGGTGCCGGCACGTTTCGGTGGTCCGGCAGCCACGCCGCCGAAGCGCGAGGGTGAATCCGTTTGACCGGTCTTGGGGCGGTTTTTTCGCTCCGCGCCACCCCGCCCCATGAACAAAGCCGCCTTGATCCAGGAAGTCAGGAAACTGCTGGGAGATGAAACTACGCGCGTCGTCGCCGAGCGCGCGACGGAGGCCGTGATCGCGGCGATGAAGCGCGGGCTGCGGCGTGACGGCGAAGTGGCTGTCGCCGGCTTCGGCACCTTCAACGTCGCCAAGCTGCCATCGCGGCTCGGTTTCAATCCCCATACGCGCCGGCCGATGCGGATCGCTGCGGTCAAGACCGTGCGCTTCCGCCCGGCGGCGGAGTTGCGCACCCGTTCCTGAGTGGGGAAGGTCGGCGTCGGACTATGCTACGACTTCGCGAGCGGAGAGCGGTGAGTCTGAAAGTGAGGATTGTCGCGTGGGGTGAATGTGGAATGCCCGAAGTGCTCCGGGGAAAATCTGGAAATCAGGAACGCGGGAAAAGGAGGCCGCGTGGAAGGATGTTTCGTTCGTCCGGCCTTTTGTCTCGTTGGTCGCGCCGTGTAGCCGCGGGTACTCTGGCGGAGCCTGAAGTGAGGCAGCACCGCGGAGCCTTGCCGTACGTCTTCGCCCTGCCGAACGTCTGCGTGGTCTGATTCGGCTTCCCCCGCGGCTCGCTCCACCTTGTCGTGGGCGCCGCTGATGAGATCCGAGCTGATCCGCCGCTTTTGCTCCGTCCATGGCCGCGAGCCCGCGGTCATCGCGCGCGCACCCGGGCGCATCGAGTTCATCGGCAACCACACCGACTACAACGGGGGTACGGTGCTCGGCGCCGCGATCGACCGCGGGGTTTGGGTTGGAGCCGCGCCGCGCACCGATGGCCGGCGTCGCTTTGCCAGCGCGGCCATGACTGACGTCGTGGAAACCGTTGCGGATGCGTCGCGGCCGCTGGCCGGGAAAGACGCGTGGGCGAACTACCCGCTCGGCATGCTCGTGTCGCTCGCGGCGGCCGACGTCGCGGTGCCCGCGGGCTTCGACTTTCTCGCGGTGTCGGATCTTCCGCCCGGTGCGGGGTTGAGCAGCAGCGCTGCCTTGGAGCTCGCCTCGGGACTCGCCTTCGCGCGCTTGGCCGGGGCGGAGCCGCCGCGCGGGACGCTCGTGCGGGCGGCGCGTCACGCGGAGAACACGTTTGTTGGTGTGCCTTGCGGAATCCTGGATCAGGCGGTGTCGGGATTCGGCCGCCGGGGTCATCTGGTTCACATCGACTGCCGCGGGCCTGATTTCTCCATCGTGCCGCTTCCGGCGGGGACGGGATTCCGGATCTTCAACACGCATACCCGGCACGCGTTGGTGGACGGTCTCTACGCTGAACGCCACCGCGAGTGCGGCGAGGCGGCACGCGCGTTGGGGGTGGCGTTGCTCGCCGATCTTGATCCGGCCGGCCTGGAGGAGCGTGCCCGCGGAGTGCCTGAAGTCCCGTTGCGGCGGGCCCGCCATGTGGTCGGCGAGGTTTCGCGTGTGGCGGCGTGTGTCGCGGCGTTGCGGGAGGGACGAATCGAAGAGGTCGGGCGTCTGCTCGCGGCTTCGCACGAGAGCTCGCGCACCTCGTTTGAGAACAGCACGCCCGAGCTCGATTTTCTTGTGGAGGAACTCATGCGGACGCCCGGTGTGTTCGGCGCGCGGCTGACGGGAGGTGGGTTCGGCGGCGCGGTGATGGCGCTGGTGACGGAACCATTCGCCCCGGAATCGTCGGAACGCGTCGCGGCGGCCTATAACGAACGCTTTGGAGCGCGGCCGGACGTGCTTGCGGTGGGCACGGCGGACGGAGCCTCGCTCGAAAACCCATGAGACCAACCTCCCTTGAACGTGCGCGTCGGCTCTTGTGTGCGTTGCAGGACCACATCCGCGACACGCTGGTCGCCGCGCGCGCCCGGCAGGCCGATCGCTTCGCGCGCATCGCGGCGGTGACGGCCGCCGACACGATTTACCACGTGGACCGGCTCGGCGAGGCGGCCATCCTCGATTGGTTCGGGCGGCATTGGCCGCGTGCGTGGCCCGTGGAAATCGTCATGGAGGGACTGGAGGAGGGAGCGGTGACCTTTCCCGCGGGCACGCCGGTGAAGCGCACGGGATGGAAGTGCATCCTCGATCCGATCGACGGCACGCGCGGTCTCATGCACGACAAGCGTGCAGCGTGGAGCCTCGCCGGCCTAGCGCCGCAACGCGGGGCGCGGACCGGGCTCGCGGACATCGTGGTCGCGGCGATGACCGAGCTGCCGACTTCAAAGCAGGGTTGGGCTGACCAGCTCAGTGTGGTGCGCGGCAAAGCGGTCGTGGCGACGAGGATCGATCTCGCGGCGGGAGGGCGTCGTCGTTGGCGTCCGCGTCCGTCGCGGGCGGACCATTTCGAGCACGGCTTCGCGTCGATCGCGCGGTTCTTTCCCGAGGGCAAGGCGCTGCTCGGCGCATTCGAGGAGGCGCTTTGGCGCGAGCTCGATTTGGTCGGGCAACGCGGCGGCCAGCTTGTGTTTGACGACCAGTACCTTTCCACCGGCGGCCAGCTCTACGAGCTGATCGCCGGACATGATCGCATGCTCGGTGATTTGCGTCCGGCGGCCTACGCAAAACTCGGTCTGGGCGGCGCGGCGCTTTGCTGCCACCCGTACGATATCTGTGTGGAGCTCATCGCCCGCGAGGCGGGGTGTATCGTCGAGGAGCCGGGCGGCGGGCGGTTGCGGGCGCCTCTCGATACGCTTTCCCCGGTGGCATGGATGGGCTACGCGAACCCCGCTCTCGCGCGAACCGTGCGCCCGGTGGTCCGGCGGCTGATGCGTGAGATGTTTTGAGCGGAGGAAACGGTGAGGGGTGCCGGAGTGGGTGGAGGCTCTCGACACGGAGGGCACGGAGGATCAACCCGAGGACCCGGAGAGCTCGTCCATCCCCGAACTAGGATCGGAACAAGATCCCGACGTCGGCGAACCAAGCGGCGACCAGGCCGCGGAAAAACAGAAAGTGGAGCGCGCCGGCGACGGCCAGCATCGGGCCGAACGGCACGTGGGCGCCGAACGCGAGGGGTGCGGCCTCGCCCTCCGGGGTCTCCGTCGGAGGTGCTACCGGGGCGCGGCGGCCGGTCGCACGCTGCCAGAGCCAAGCCGCGGCGAGCCAGACGGTGCCCACGGCCGCACCGCCGAACACCGCGAACACGGCGCCCTGCCAGCCGCAGAACGCGCCGATCGCACCGACGAATTTCACGTCGCCAAAGCCCATCGCCTCGCGGCGTAGCAACGTCTCGGCGATGAGTCCGATCCAGAGAACGAGTCCTGAGCCGATCAGCAGACCCTGCAGTGAGTCGGCGATCGAGCGCAGGTGTCCGAGCGGCGCGGGCGCCGTGCCGTGGCCATGGAGGGCCGGGATGAGCGCGGAAAGCAGCAGCCCGACGACGCCCAGCCCGATCGTGAAGGCGTCGGGGATGATGAAGTGGTCGAGATCGATGAACGTCGCCGCGATCAGGCAGCCGATGAATATCCACCCGACCAAGGCGACCGCGGGTGTGAAGCGCAGCCAGCACGCGGTGAACAACGCCGCGGTGAGAAGTTCCACGAAAGGGTACCGAAACGAGAACGGCCGGCCGCAGCAGCGGGCGCGTCCCCGCAGCAGCAGCCATGAGAGCACCGGAATGTTGTCCTGCCATCGGATCGGCGTTCCGCAGGCGCAACGGGAACCCGGGCTGACGATGGATTCGTCCCGGGGCAGGCGCAGGATGACGACGTTGAGAAAGCTGCCGATGCACGCGCCGAAAACCGCGGCCGCAGCCGGGAAAAACCACGGGAACGCGGCGTTGAAATGGGTTAGGTCGGCGACCATGCGGCGCGGGAGGTTTGGCGCGGGCAGGCTTAAACCTCACGCCCAAAGATGCCGTTCCCTAAGGGGTCAGGGCGTTCAATGTTTCGGCGGACATTTGAACGCGGTACCCGTTTGAAACATTGAACGCCCTGACCCCTTAGGGGCGCGCCGCAACCAAAGGCTCTGTGAAGTAGCCGAGGTTCAGGTCTTTATGCGCTCCTGAATTGCTTCGCGGGTGAGTAACCATGGATGGACACAGATGGACACGAATAAGGAGGGCTCGGTTTAGCCGCGGCTGTCAGCCGCGGACCATCTCGTGGGCCGGACAGCCGATGGCGCCTCCGAAGACGGTGGGTTCTTCGCCGGCGGCCGCCCATGGGGTCAGGGCGTTCAGTGTTTTTTGGGGGGGCTTTTGAGAGGGACGACCCTTTGAAACATTGAACGCCCTGACCCCTTAGGGTCAGCGGGCGAGCGCGGCGCGTGCGGCCTTCGCCATCGCGGGCGCGGTGCGCGTGGCGGGCACACCGCTCCAGATCTCGAGGGCCTTGGCGCCCTGGTGCACGAGCATCGCGAGGCCGTTGGCGGTCGGGATTCCCCGCGCCGCCGCGGCCTGGAGCAGCGGGGTCTCGGGCGGGTTATAGATCATGTCGAACACCGCCGCGGGTGGCGGCAGCGTGGCGAGATCAACCGGCAGAGGGTCTGTCGTCTTCAGGCCGGCGCTGGTGGCGTTGATCACCAACGCTCCGGCGGGCAGGTGCCGCGCAAAGTCGGCCGATGCCGGATCGAGGCCGGTCACCGAGATGCCGCCGGCCAGCGGCGCCAGCAATTCCAAGAGGGAGTCGAGGTTGGCGCGCGTGCGGTTGATGAGCGTAAGCGACGCGCAGCGGCGCTGGAGGCATTCGACCGCGGCGCCGCGGGCGGCCCCGCCGGCGCCGAGCAGCACCACGTGGGCGCCGGCAAGTTCGCGACCGAGATTTTCGCGCAGCGCGGCGGCGAGGCCGTAGCCGTCGGTGTTGAAACCGTGCCAGCCATCGGTGCGCCGCAGCAGGGTGTTCACCGCCCCGGCGGGGCGCGCCGCGGGGTCGATCGCGGCCATGCGGCCGAACGCGAGGACCTTGTGCGGCACGGTGAGGTTCACGCCGTGGAAGCCGCCGCGGTGCAACAGCTCCAGCGCGCGGGGCAGTTCATCCGGGGGCACCTCGAAACGGAAGTAGCGCCATTCCGCGAAGCGGGCGTCGTCGCGTGCCAATTCCGCCAGTGCGGCGTTGTGCATCGCCGGACTCACCGAGTGGCGGATCGGGTGTCCGAGCACCGCAAGGGAGACACCCGGACGCGACCACTTCGCGAGGTCGTCCAGGGTGAGCACAGGGTCGGCGGTCATCGGGCGCCGAGTGACGGATGCCGTCCGCGGGATGTCAACGGGGCCGCCCCGAGCATCCCCGTCGTCACGCCTGCTGGCGGGAATGCGCGGCCTCGAACTCGCCGACGAGGCCGTTGAAGAGCCGCGCGCGCTCGGGCTCGAGGGACGCCTCGTAGTGGCGCGCGAGGTTGCGGCAGCTGCGGCTCAATACCTCGGCGACGCTCGTCGGCGCGAGGTCCGAAGACTTGAGCCCGCCGGGCCGCGCGGAAAGGGCGTCGAGCACGTCGGCCGCGCCGCGGAAAACCCCGCCTTCGAACGCGTCGACGAAGAACGGCAGACCGTCGGCGAAACAGCCGACGAGGAAATGTCCGGGCAGGCCGACCGGCTCCAACTCCACTCCGGCGCGGGCCGCGACGAGCAGGTAGACGATGCTCAGCGAGATTGGCAGGCCGGTGCGCCGCTCGAGCACCTGGTCGAGGAAGCTATTGCGCGGGTCGGTGTAGTTCTCGGTGTTCCCGTGAAAACCGCACTCGTGGAACAGCACGCGATTGATCGCGCGGCATTTTTCGCGCGACGACGACGGGTTGGCGATGAGCTCGCGGCAGCGGGCGGCCATCGCGTCGAGCTGCGCGCGGCAAGCGGCCTCGTCGAGCCGCGGGTTGGCGATGCGCGCGAGCAGCAGGCTGCCGGCCTCAAGCTCGTAGCGGCGACCGCGGATGTAGGCGCGGAATTCGGCGACGGGATCGCAAAGGCCGAGTTCCTCCAGGTACTCCAGTGCGTGGCGCGCGAGCTGGCGGTCATCGCCGGCTGCAACCTCGCGGAGCAGGAAGCCCGCCGGCTCCCCCAGCGCGGAAAAACGCGCGCCCAACGCTCGGCGCACCGCCGGGCTCGGATCGTCAAGCAGCGCGATCAGCGCGGCTCGTTCCGTTGCGGCGAGGGCGGTCTTTTCCACGCGGCCAGACGAAATCCCTTTGTTCCCCGGCGCAACGGGGAAACCGCGCTGCTACCCCTCCCGCCGCGGCCGAGCCGCGCTGGGTTCACCGCGCGCCGAACAAAGCCGTGCCCACGCGCACGATCGTGCTGCCGGCGGCGACCGCCGGCTCGAGGTCCCCGGTCATGCCCATCGAGAGCTCGGGGAGCGGCCGGCCGAAGCGCGTGGCGAGGTCGTCGCGGATCGTGCGCAACGCGTCGAACGTCCGGCGCGCTAGTTCCGCGGTCTCCTCTGGGGTGGCGCCGAGCGGCGCGATGGTCATCAGGCCATCGACGCGCAACGCGGGGTCCGCCAAGGCGGCCTCGAGCAGGGCGGGGGCGTCGGTCGTTTCCGCGCCGAACTTCGCGGGATCATGGCCCGCGTTGATCTGCAGGAGCACGCCGAGAACGCGGTTGTTTTCCGCGGCGGCGCGGGCGAGATGGCGGACGAGCTTCACGCTGTCGACGCTCTGGATGCGGTCGAAGTTTTCCGCGGCCAGGCGCGACTTGTTGGACTGCAGGTGGCCGATGAGTTCCCAGCGCAGGCCCGGCGCGGCGGCGGCGCACGCGGCGCGCTTGGTGGCGCCTTCCTGGACGCGGTTTTCGCCGACGGAGCGCAGTCCCTTTCCAGAGGCGAGCAGGGCGGCCTCCGGAGGATGGGTTTTGGTTACCGCCATGAGGTCCACGCCAGCCGGATCGCGTCCCGACTGCTGGCAGGCGGCCGCGATGCGGGCGCGGATCGCGTCGACGCGGGCGGAGAATTCCTCGGCGGAAGGCAGCATGGGGAAGGGCGGTGGCGAAGGCGGCGTGTTAAGCCCTGCTAATTGGCGTTTGCGGAATCAGGCGGGTTTCTGTCCTTATGGCGTTAAAGCGAACTTATCATGCAGATCGAGAACTTCAAAATCTTCGCGGACCTAGTTGAGACGAAGAGCTTTTCAAAGTCAGCCAAGTTGAACGGCATAACCCAGTCCGCGGTGAGCCAGCAGGCGAGGGCGATGGAGCGGCACTTCAAGACCCTGCTGATCGACCGGAGCCAGAAGCAGTTCCAGCTCACGCGCGAGGGCCAGCGGGTTTACGAGTCGGCCAACGAGATCCTCCACACCTACGAGAAGCTGCTCTCCGAGTTGCAGGAGATGAAGAAGGTGATCAGCGGCACCATCCGCATTTCCACCGTCTACTCGATCGGCCTCCACGAGCTGCCTCCCTTCATCAAGAAGTTCCTGCACGACTACCCTTCGGTGAACGTGCGCATCGAGTACCGGCGGTCGAACCTCGTGTACGAGGACATCCTCCATAACTCGGTCGATTTCGGCCTGGTCGCCTTCCCGGTGAAGCAGCGCCAGATCGAGGTGCTGCCTTTCCGCAACGACCACCTGGTGCTCATCACGCACCCGCAGCACCCGCTCGCGAAGCGCGCCGAGATCGATATCCGCGATCTCGCGGGTCAGAAGGTGATCGGTTTCGACCCCGACATCCCGACGCGCAAGGCGGTCGACGCCATCTTCCGCGACCACAGCCTCGAGATCGAACCGGTGATGGAGTTCGACAACATCGAGACGGTGAAGCGCGCCGTGGAGATCGACCACGGCGTCGCGATCGTCCCGCAGGCCACCGTGGCCCAGGAGCAGAAGCAGGGCACGCTCAGCGTGATTCGTTTCCGCGGGAAGGATTTCACCCGCCCGCTCGCGATCCTCCACCGCAAAGGCCGCGTGCTCACGCCGGCCATGAAGAAGTTCATCACGACCCTCGGGGTGGAGATTCCCGAGACGTCCCAACCCTGAGCCTTGGATTTTCCGCCATGACCACCCGCTCGCTCGCCCGCACCGCCGTTCTCGCCGCCGCCGCCTGCCTTGCTTTCGCCTGCTCCCGCTCCGGCGGTGACGCCGTGGCCGCCGAGAAACCGTCCGCCTCCGCCGCGGCCCTGCCGCGGATCGCCCCCGCTCCCGCGTGGACGCTCCAGGACCTCGACGGGAAGCCGGTCTCGTTCTCCCAGTTCAAGGGCAAGGTCGTCGTGGTCGACTTCTGGGCGACTTGGTGCCCGCCCTGCCGCGCCGA
>JBEGJD010000224.1:0-15499 GCA_041184765.1 Verrucomicrobiota bacterium
CCCGAGGCCGGCGCCGCCGGCTCCCTGGAGGAGCTGCGTCTCATCCGCCGCGAAATGGGACGCACGATGAACACGTCGGTCGACGGCTTCTACCCGAGCCTCCACCTCACCTACAACTTCACCCCCAATTTCCAGCTACGCGCCGCCTACGCGCGCACCTACGGGCGCGCCGACTTCGCCAACGTCATCCCCAACACGACGATCGACGAGAACGAGACGTACAATTCCGCGAGCCCGTCGCCCGGCTCGTTCCCCGGCGTGCTCATCGTCGGCAACCCGGAGCTCAAACCCTGGATCGCGCAGAACTACGACCTCTCCGCCGAGTACTACACCGACAGCGGCGGCGTTTTCAGCCTCGGCGGGTACCGGAAGAACATCAGCAACTTCCACGACAGCATCACCGGCGTGCCCGCGAGCGCGGCGATCCTCGAACAATTCGGACTCGAGCCGGGCTACGCCGGTTGGGAGCTCCGCACCACCGTCAACGGCGGCGACGCCCGCGTCGACGGCGCCGAGGCCAACATCCGCCAGTCGCTCAAGCCGCTCGGCACCTGGGGCCGCTTCTTCTCGGTCTTCGCCAACGGCACCAAGCTGAAGCTCTACGGCAGCCGCAACGCCGCGTTCACGCGGTTCATCCCGCTCAGCTTCAACTACGGCGTCACGTTCACCCGCAACCCGGTCACCCTGATGCTCAAGTGGAACGGCCGCGGCGAACAGCGCCAGGCCGCCTCCGCCGCCCAGGGACCCGACGCCGCCCTCTACCAGGAGAAGCGCACGACGATGGACGCCAATCTCACGTGGCAGGTGAACCGCCGCATCTCCCTTTTCGCCAACGGCCGCAATGTCTTCAACGTCCACTACAACCTGCTGCGGTACGGCTCCCAGACCCCGGATTACGCCAAGCGCTCGTCCACCAACTCCTACGGCGTGCAGTGGGCCTTCGGCGTGAAGGGCACTTTCTGAGCCGAGGCTTCACCCCGGACACGTGACGTACTGCGTTACGTGTCCGCCCGGAAGGTTCAGCGCCCCGCGCGCGCGGCCACGAAGGCCTGCAGGGCACCGAGATCATCGGCGCCGATGATATCCACCCCGGCGTCGGCCAGCTGCGCCCAGACGACCGGAGAGTCAGGCACGTTCCAGAAACGCAGGCGGCGGCCGCGCGCGTGCGCCTTCGCCACCCACTCACCGAGGGTCGTCCGCACCTCCGCCGGCATCGGGCCCGTCCAGTTCCAGGTCGAGAGCGTCCGCCAGTTATCGCTGATCCACGGCACCAGATCGGCCGGAGCGTCGGAATCAAGGTGCACCTTCCGTCCGTCCAACGCGGCGAAACGCGCCGTCTGCGCGCGCAGCGCGGCCTCGTCGCGGTTGCCCGAGATGATGACTGTCACCGCCCGCGGCTTCGTCGCTCCTTCCCGGAACTCCGTCAGCAGCTCCGCGTAACCGGCGAGGACCGCATGGAGCGCGGCGTAGGTCGGCCCGGCCGCTGACTTCACATCCACCAAAAGCGTGAAACCGTCCCGCCCGGGCTGCACGCGCCCGCCAAGGGCCCGCACGCGTTCCCGCAGCGGATCGAGATACAGGGCCTGGAGCGTTCGCTCCGCGCGGAGTGCCTTCCGGTCGTGCGCCACCAGCAGGGCGCCGTCGACCAGCCAGATGTCGGCCTCGACGCTGCCGAAACCGCGCGCCAGCGCGTCGTGCAGCGGCCGCGCGTGCTCGTAGTCGTTGTGCGCGTGCATCACCGGCGCCGCGGGGTTGGCGGCGCGGCCAACGGCGGCAAGCAGGGCAAGGGCGAGAGCGATCGGGCGCGGGACCATGTCGCACCATGCGCCGCGCCGGGCGGACGCCGCAAGCCCGCGCGGCGCGCCCCTTGACTCACCATGGCCGGAAACGGTTCGATGGATATAACCATGCTGAATGTTTATTCAGACGACCAACTCCGGCTGTTGGCCCGGCTTTATTACGCCGACGGCCTCGGGCAGGCCGAGGTCGCACGTCTCGCGCGGGTCTCGCAGGCCAAGGTCTCCCGCCTCCTCGCCCTCGCCCGCGAACGCGGTATCGTCCGGATAACCGTCGCCGATTACGATCCCCGCCGGACCGACCTCGAGGCGGAGCTTCGCCGGCGACTCGGCCTCGTCGAGACGGTCGTGATCAAAACGGCGGGAACCGACGCGCGCGCGGCAACGGGGCGTTTCGGAGCGGCCGCGGTCGCCGGCGTGATCCGCAAAGGCGACGTTGTCGCCCTCGCGGGAGGCCGCACCCTGCAGGCCCTCGCGCCGCATGTTCCAGCCGACCTGATGCGGCAACCGGTGTTGGTGCAGGCGATGGGCAGCGTGGAGCCAAGCGCCAGCGCGCACGACGCCCAGGAGATCGGCCGAGTGATGACCCAGCGGCTCGGCGGCACCTTTCTGGCGCTGAACGCTCCCGCGTTCATTCCCGATAAACGCACCCGCGACACGCTCGTCTCGCTGGAGCAGGTGCGGTCCGTGCAGCAGCACCTATCCCGCGCCCGGGTCGCGCTCGTCGGGATCGGCACGCTGACCAACTCCGTGTTCGCCGAGCGCGGCACCCTTGACGCCGCGATGGTGCGCGAACTCGAACGCGCGGGCGCCGTCGGCGAGATCTGCGGCCGCTTCTTCGACGAAAGAGGCCGCGAGTGCGCGACCGGCTGGCGCGATCGCGTGATCAGCGTGGAACTGGCCCAGTTGCGACGCGTCCCGCTTGCGCTCGCCGTGGTTTCCGGAACCGACCGCACCGCGGCCATCGAAGCCGCCGTACGTGGCGGGCTGATCAAGGGTCTGGTCATCGACGAATCCGGCGCGGAGGCGCTACTGGCCGTCACTCCCGCCACCAGGAAATCCGACGCCCGCGGCGCAAAATGAACCCCATCGCCCGCCTTTCACTTTCCGAGGCGCTCGCCTCGGCGCGCGAGACCCGCGATCTAACGCTGGGCCGAGGAGTCGTGAACGAGACCGCCGCCGTCTTCGCGCGGCATTTCCCGGGCCGGCGCGCGGTTATCATCACCGACGGTAAGAACCACGACCGCGCCGCCATCGCCGTCGGAGCATCGCTCGACGCCGGGGGGATCGCGCGCCAGCCGGACTTTGTCTACCCGCAGGCCAGCCTCTACGCGGAATCCCCGCACGTGGCCGTGCTCGAGGAGTCGCTGCGCACGCACGACGCGATCCCGGTCGCCGTCGGCTCGGGCACGATTAACGACCTTGTAAAGCTCGCGGCGCACCGCGCCGGACGTGAGTCGTACCTTTGCGTGGCGACGGCCGCCTCGATGGACGGGTACACCGCCTTCGGTGCGTCCATCACGCACGCGGGCGCAAAGCAGACCTTCAGCTGCCCCGCGCCCCGCGCGGTGGTGGCGGACCTCGATATCATCGCCGGCGCCCCGCCGGAGATGACGGCCGCCGGCTACGCCGACTTGCTTGCCAAGGTGACCGCGGGCGCCGACTGGCTCCTCGCAGATGCGCTCGGCGAGGAGCCGATCGATCCCCGCGCATGGGCGATCGTGCAAGGGGGCCTGCGCGACACGTTGGCCGATCCGGAAGGGGCCCGCCTCGGGCGCGTGGACTCGGTTGGACCGCTCACGGAAGGCCTGATGCTCGGAGGCTTCGCAATGCAGTGGTCGCGCTCCAGCCGTCCAGCGTCGGGCGCGGAGCATCAGTTCAGCCACCTGTGGGACATGGAGCATCACACCCACCGTGGAGAAGCGCCCTCGCACGGGTTCAAGGTCGGCGTCGCGACGCACGCGGTCACGCGCCTTTACGAGGAGTTGCTCGCGGAGGATTTCGGATCCATCGACATCGCCGCCGCGGAGCGAGCCTGGGCGGCCTCGCCGGTGAACAACGAGGCGGCGATTCGTGCGCGTTTCCACGGCTGCGACTTCGTGGAGACGGCCGTCACGGAGACGCGGGCCAAGGCGATCGAAGCGCCGCGGCTGCGCGCGCAACTCCAACGGTTGCGCGAGGAGTGGCCTTCCATCCGCACCCGCCTGCGCGCGCAACTCCTACCCGCGAAGGAGGTGCAGCGGCGCCTCACTGCAGTCGGCGCACCGACTGAGCCCGAGCAGATCGGTATTTCCCGCGCGCGTCTCGGGGACACGTTTCTCCGCGCCTTCCACATCCGCCGGCGCTTCACCGTGCTGGACGTGGCGTTGCGCACGGATCGCCTGGAGATGTGGCTCAATCGCATCTTCGGTCCCGGGGCGGTCTGGGATACGAATGAGGATCGGAAGGGCGGAGCGAAACCAGGACCACGGGTTCAACCACGGATGGACACAGATCAACACGGATGAGGAAGACACGGCCCACTCTATCCGGGGTCGGACGACCCAGGCCTAGACGGGAACCGCGACGGCCGCAGGCGGCTTGGAACAGCCGAAGGTTCACCACGGATCTCACGAGCCATGCGGAAACCTGCGATCATGGCGCCCTCCACAGGAGACCTGTGTTCCTGATTCCCAGATTTCCCAGCAGCTCCGTTACCTCCGTTCGCCCCTGTGCTCCGGCTTTAGCCGCAGGGGAAACGAAACCCGCGGACCCCATGACCCCGAAACGACCATGAATCCCCAACCCGCATCACCAGCCGCCCCGGAGGAAAACTCCGCCGCCGCGCGGCTGTTCCGCACGTGGCAGATCCGCACGCTCGCCGGTGCCATGTTCGGCTACGCGGCATTTTATTTCGTCCGCAAGAACCTGAGCTTCGCGATGCCGGCGATGCAGACGGACCTCGGGATTTCCAAGGCCGACCTCGGGATTTTCCTCACACTGCACGGCCTGCTCTACGGCGTCTCGCGTTTCGTGAACGGCATGTGGGCCGACCGTGCCAACGCGCGCTACTTCATGGTCGCCGGCCTGCTGCTCTCGGTCGGCGCCAACGTCTTCTTCGGCTTCAGCTCCACGGTGCTGCTGCTCGGCGTGGCGTGGATGATCAACGGCTGGGTGCAGGGCATGGGCTTCCCGCCGTGCTGCCGGCTGATGACGCATTGGTTCCGCCCGGAGCGCCTCGCCTCGACGATGTCGGTCTGGAACACCTCGCACTCGATCGGCGCGGCCCTCGCGAGCGTGGCCTGCGGCTACTTCGTGCTGCTCGGCTGGCGCTGGTGCTTCTTCGGCCCCGCGATCCTGTGCACGGCGGCGGGCATCATCCTGTTCATCCTCCTGCGCGACACACCTTCCTCGGTGGGCCTGCCCGAGATCCGCGGCGACGACCGGCCCGCAACCGCGCCCGGCCCGGAAGAGAAGGCGGAGCACAAGGCGTTCGTGCGGCGCCAGGTGTTTGCCAACCCGTTCATCTGGTGGATCTCCCTCGCCAACTTCTTCGTCTACATCCTGCGGTTCGCGGTCCTCGACTGGGGTCCGACGCTGCTGAAGGAGATGAAACATTTCCCCGTGCAGCAGACGGGCTGGATGGTCGCCGCCTTCGAGGTTTCGGGGATCATCGGCATGCTACTGGCCGGATGGCTCACCGACCGCGTGTTCGGCGGGCGCGGCTCGCGCACCTGCGTTTTCTGCATGATCGGCGCCGGCGCCGCGCTCACGCTCTTTTGGTTGGGTGCCGCGACACCCGCCGCGGCCACGGTGCTCCTGGCCGTCGCCGGGTTCTTCATCTACGGGCCGCAGGCCCTCATCGGCATCACCGCCGCGAATCTCGCGACGAAGCGCGCCGCCGCGACCGCGGCCGGTTTCACCGGGCTATTTGGCTACGCCAGCACCATCGTCTCCGGGTGGGGCCTCGGCGTGCTCGTCGAGAAGGCAGGGTGGCACGTCGCCTTCGGCGCGCTGCTGGGCATCGGCGTGCTCGGCACGTTCATGTTCCTCCTCGCCTGGCGCGCCCCGGCCCACGGCTACGGCACCGCGAATCCCTCATCCTCCTGAATGAACGCCTCCGAGAAACTTTCTCCGGACATCCGTCCGGAAACACGGAACCGCCTCCGCGCCATCCGCCATCTCGCGCTCGACATGGACGGCACCATCTATCGCGGCGGCACGCTCTTCCCGTTCACCCGCGGGTTCCTGGAGCGGATGCGCGGGCTCGGCATCGGATACACCTTCCTCACCAACAACCCGTCGAAGAGCTCGGCCGACTACCTCACTCACCTCAATCGACTCGGTATCCCAGCTGGCCCCGAGGAACTCTACACCTCGGCCCAAGCCACCATCGACTGGTTGCGCGAACACCGGCCGGAAGCCCGACGGCTCTTCATCCTCGGCACCGCCAGCATGCAGGGACAATTCGTCGCCGCGGGCTTCGCGCTCACCGCCGACGATCCCGCCGATACCCCCGACGCCGTCGTCGTCGGCTTCGACCTTACCCTCACCTACGCGCGCCTCTGCCGCGCGGCGTGGTGGATCCAAAAGGGAATCTTCTGCGTGGCGACCAACCCCGACTTCGTCTGCCCGACCGACCAGCCCACGGTCCTCGTCGACTGCGGCGCGCTCTGCGCGATGTTCCAGGCCGCCACCGGGCGCGCACCCGACCGCGTTTTCGGAAAACCCGATCCGTCGATGCTCGATGGTATCCGCGCCCGCCACGGGCTAGCCGCCGCCGAGATCGCGATGGTCGGCGACCGGCTTTACACGGACGTGTTGATGGCCCGGCGCGCCGGCGCGCTTGGCGTGCTCGTTCTGACCGGCGAGGCCACGGCTGAGGATGCCGCGCGCTCCGCCGAGCCACCCGACCTCACGCTGCCGAGTCTCGTGGAACTTGGCGACCTGCTGGCCGCTTCACGTTAATGAGCAGGCTGCGATCCTCCTCACTCCGTGATCTAACGGCCGGCCCCCTCGACATCCTCGTCGTGGGCGGCGGGATCGTCGGCGCCGGCGTGGCGCGTGACGCCGCCCTGCGCGGCCTGCGTACCGGCCTCGTCGAGCAACACGACTTTGCCGAAGGCACCAGCAGCCGCTCCACGCGTCTCCTGCACGGCGGCCTGCGCTACCTCGCGCAAGGGCACATCGGTCTCGTGCGCGAGGCGAGCATCGAGAAGAAAACCATCCATCGCATCGCGCCGCACCTCGCGCAGCCCCTCGGGTTCATTTTCCCGGCCTTCGCCGGCCAGGGAAATCCGCTGTGGCAGCTCCGGATCGGGGTGAAACTCTACGATCTCCTTTGCGGCGGCGGAAACTTCGAACCCTCGCGCGGGCTCTCGCTCGCCGAGACCCGGGAACTCCTGCCCGCGCTCCGCACCGCTGGCCTGCGCGGCGCCGTGCGGTACTTCGACGCGCTCACCAACGACGCCCGCCTCGTCATCGACACACTATGCTCCGCCTCCCGCGCCGGCGGCGCGGTGCTGAACTACGCGCGCCTCGAAGCGGCCCGCCGCGAGGGAAAGGAATGGCGCACGACGGTACGCGACGTACTCACCGGCACCACCCACGAGGTGTGCGCGCGCGCCATCGTGAACGCCACCGGCCCGTGGTCCGACGGCCTGCCGCACAGCGCCGTGAAACTCCGGCTCACCAAGGGCATCCACCTCGTCGTCGACCACGCGCGCCTGCCCGTGCCCGACGCCGTCGTCGTCACCGAGGGCAAGCGCATCCTGTTCGCCATCCCATGGGCCGGCCGCGTCGTGCTCGGCACGACCGACACCGATTACCGCGGCCGCCCCGAGGATGTCGCGGTGGAGCCGGCGGACACCGCGTACGTCCTGCGGACCGTCAATACGTGGTTCCCCGGAGCCGGATTACAGGAGTCCGATGTCATCAGCAGCTGGGCGGGCCTGCGTCCGCTCGTGGCGAATCCCGACGGGACACCCTCCGACATTTCGCGCGCCCACGAGATCCGCCGCCCCGAGACGGGCTGGTGGGACATCACGGGCGGAAAACTCACCACCTACCGGCTGATGGCCGAACAAGCGGTGGACCAGGTAGCCCGCGAACTCGGTGCCGCCGTGCCGCCGAGCCGGACCGCGCAGGAACCACTGCTCCCGGCCGCCGATGTCACGCCGTACAGCGGCGTGGCGCCCGCGCCGTTCACGCGCGAGGCGGTGCGGCATTATGTGGAGAACGAATGGGCAGTGCGGCCCGACGACGTGCTCGTTCGGCGCAGCGGCTGGGCTTACCACGATGGGCCCGACCCCGCGCGCCGCGAGCAGGTCACCCGCTGGATGACGGAGGCGGGATCCTGAGAAAAACAGGAGATAACTGAGGCAACGGAGGAGGCTGAGCCGAGCTGGGAAATCCATTGTTCGAGTTCGCTGCGTTCGGAACAGCCCTCTGACGGCGAGCTCACGTAATCATCCGGGGCAAGCGGCCTCGGCTACATCGGCGGTTCCGTGGCTTCCGTGAATTCCGTGGGCACCCGGGGCAGTTTCGTGAATTTGGTGTGTTTCGTGGTCATCCCTGTTGCGCACGCTGTGAACCACTTTCCGCTTCTCGGTCGCGGCTCAGCCTCCGATCCAGCCGAGTCCGGCGCGCAGCCAGAGCGGGATGGTGAGGATGCCGACGGCGGTGGTACCCACGACGATCTGCACCGCGGTGCGCGGATGACCGCCGTAGAGCCGCGCCAGGATGACGGGGACCATCGCGGACGGCATGGCGGCCTGCACGACGAGCACGCGTTTCAGCTCGATCGAGCAAGGCAGCACCAGGGCGAGCCCGATGATCGCGAGCGGCAACACGGCCAGCCGCAGGGCACCGGCGGCGATGGAAACGCGGGCGTCGAAGAGCTCGCGCGGCGAGGACAAGTGCCCCGCGAGGCTCACGCCGGTCATGACAAGTCCGAGCGGGATGCCGCAAAGCGCGAGCGCGTGCACAGTGTCGAGCAACACCTTCGGTAGATGCGGAAAGACGCCGGCGAGATTGCAGCCGATGGCGATCACCAGCGTGACGAGCACGGGGCTCAGCAGTTTCCGCCAGCCGTCGCGCAACGACTGCCCGCTCAGCACCAGCAGGCCGACGGTCCAGATCGCGGCCTCGACCCCAACGTTGTGCACGAGGAGCAACCCGCGGCTCTGCGGACCCCAGATCGCCTCCATGATCGGGAGCGGCAGGAAGCCGTAATTGGCGATGCCGGCGGTGAGCGCAAAAGTGCGCAAGCCGGTGCCGATCTGGAGCCCGATCGCACGGGCGACCGCGCGGCAGAACAAGATACCCAGTGCGGTGACGCCGAAGCCGAGGAGTGGAGGCAGTAGGAGGTTGCCGGGAGTGCGCAGCGCCACGTTGCCCGCCACCGCCTCGAACGTAAGGCACGGATAGCAGACGTTGACGGTGAAACGGATGAGACTCGTTTCGGCGTCACCCTCGATCCAATGCACCCGCCGGACGGCGACGCCCACGCCGATCAGCAGAAAGACCGGCAGGACGAGGAACAGGAGCTGGAGGTAGGTGGGAATGGGGGAACGGAATGGGCCGAGCCGGCGCTGCGTTCAAGCAGGGGCTGCCTCACCAGCGGGGCCGGCCTCCGCACCCGCGGCCATCGCGCGCCCGGCGATCCAACCCGTGGTCCACGCGGCTTGGAAGTTGAACCCACCGGTAACGCCGTCGATGTCGAGCACCTCGCCCGCGAAATGCAGTCCGGGCCGCAGGCGGCTCTCCATCGTGCGGAAGTCGACTTCGCTCAGGCGCACGCCGCCGCACGTCACGAACTCATCCTTGAACAGGCTCTTGCCCTCGACCTTGAAGTCCGCGGCGGAGATCTGGCCGGCCAGAGCCGCAAGCGCGGCGTTGCCCACCGAGGTCCAGGTCGCCGTCGCCGCGATACCCGCCGCCGCGACCAGCCGCTCCCACAGGCGCAGCGGAAGACCGATCGGACACCAGGTGGTGAGCTGCTTGCGCGGGTTGGCCGCCCGCGCGGCCGACAACTCGCGGACGACGTCCTCGCGCGAGCGGCCCGGCGCGAAACTGATCCGCACCGTGAATTGATAGTTCCGCGCCGCCAGCTCGCGTGCGCCCCACGCGGAGAGCTTCAGAATCACCGGACCGCTCAGGCCCCAGTGCGTGATGAGCATCGGCCCGCGCTCGGCGAGCTTCGTGCCGGGAACGGTCGCGGCCGCGTCGACCACGCTCAGGCCGGAGAGTCCGACCAGCCGCGGATCGTCGCTGTGGAAGGTGAATAGCGACGGCACCAGCGGCTCGATCGTGTGGCCGAAGGACTCCGCGATGGTGAAGCCCGCCGAGGAACGATTGCCGCCCGTCGCAAGCAGCAGCCGCTCGCAGCGCACCTCGGAACCGTCCGTGAGCGTGAGCCAGAACGAGCCGGGGCCCGCCGTCTCCGCGCGACGCAATCCGCTGGTCGTCCGCACCCGCACGCCGGCCGCCTCCGCCGCGCGCTGGAGACAGTCGACGATCGTGCCGGAGTCGTCGGTGACGGGGAACATGCGCCCGTCCTCCTCGACCTTGGTCTCGACGCCGCGCGCCGCGAACCACGCGACGGTGTCACGCGGTTGCCAGCGGTGAAAGGCTCCGAGCAGCTCGCGGCCGCCGCGCGGGTAGCGCCGCACCAGTTCACGCGGATCGAAGCACGCGTGGGTGACGTTGCAACGGCCGCCGCCGGAGACGCGCACCTTGGCGAGCGGATGCGCCGTCGCCTCGTGCAACGTGACCTCGCCCGCGGGGCCGAGCGCCTCCGCGCAGGCGATCGCCGCGAAAAAGCCGGCGGCCCCTCCGCCGGCAATCACTACCCGCCGCTTTTCCTGCATGCCGCGACGTTGCCGGCGCGGACCCGCGTGGAAAGGGCAATTTCAGTCGGCGCCACGCGGACACAAAAAGGCCGCCGCGGGCTGCGATCCGCGGCGGCCAACTAACACCAACCCCTGACAAATTCAGCGACGGCTCAGTTACCGCCCTTTTTGCGTCCACCGCTCCCACCGGAGCCTCCGGGACCGCCGCGACCCTGGCCCATCTGGGCCATCATCTCGTCGTACTTTTTCTGCTGTTCCTCGGTGAGCACCGCGCGGACCGCGCGCCCGGACTCGCGCATCAATTCCATACCCTTCTCGCGACGCTCGTCGTCGGAAAGGCCCTGCATCTTCTCGGAAGTCTTGGCGTAGATGTCCTTGATCTTCGCCTTTTGGTCGTCGGTGAGCTTGCCCACCGCCTCCTCGAGCCGCTCGATGCGCTGCTCGGCGCTCATCATCCCGCGACCGCCACCGCCGCCTCCGGGGCCGCGGCCTTTCTTGGCATCCTGGGCGTTGAGGAGGGGAAGCGCGGCGACGGTGCCGAGCGCGACGAGACGGAGCAGAAGCGAGCGGGTTTTCATGACGGGGAAACGCGGGGTTTGATTGCGGCGCGCATCAGCGGAGACCGGTGACGTGCACCGCCGGCAAGACGGGGCACCCCGGAAAGAGTTGCGGGTTTTTTAGAAAATTTTCCGGAAGCCGCGCCGCCGCGCTCAAGGGTCGAGGTCGTAGACCTCGACGAGCGCGTTGCCCGTCGCGCCATCGGCGCCCGCGGCCTGCACCGTGTATCCGCCCGGTGGCAGACGGAGCAAAAGCGCGGCATCCTTGGATCCGGCCGCCAAATCGAACGCGCCCGCCGCCAGGAATGCGGCGCGCAGCGTCGCCTCCTGGCCGCCGTCGCCCCAATCGTTGTTCACGCCGACGATCGTCGTGCGCCCGAGCGGACGCACAGTGAGCTGCGGATCAGCCAGCGTGCCCGGAACCTTGAAGACCTGCCCGAGCGTCGGGCCGACGGCGCGGATCAGCAGGAGCTTGGGCGCGACTCCGCCGATCACGAAGCCGGGAGTGAGCGCGTCGGCGCCTGCGCCGGAGTAGCCCAACGTGGAGACGTTGATGAGCCGGACGGGCGAGGAAGGTGCGTCGAGGTCGTACACCTCGGCCAGCGCGACACCGGCCGCGGCGACGGTCGGGCCGGCGATCCGCACGGTGTATCCGCTACTGGGAGACGAAACGTTGGCCAGCAACGCGGCGTCCTTCGAGCCGCCGGCCGGCAAGGCGAAGGCGCCCGCGGAGGCGAATGCCGCCTGGGCGGATCCGCCCACCACCCAGTCGTCGTTGCTCCACGTCGCGACGGTGCCGCCGAGCGGGATCATATCCATGCGCGGATCGGCCAGCGCGCCCGCGACGCCGAACACGCCGAGCGTCGGCCCGACGGCGCGGACCAGCAGCGATTTCACGCCGTTGCCGCGGGTGACGAAACCCGGCGTCAGAGCCTCGCCCGCGCGCACCAACCCGCGCGTGGACACGTTTACGAGGCGGCTCGCGCCGCCGGTGTTCACGGCGAGGACGGCGGCCGTGGATTCCACGGAGCCGGCGCGGGACGACAGGTTAACCGAGTAGAATTCCATGTCGGTCGCCTGCACGCCGGTGAGGGTAAGCACCGGATTGGTGGCGCCGGAAATCGGCGTGCCCCCGCGGAGCCACTGGTAGGCGACCGCGCCGCCACCCGCGGAGGCGACGACGCTGAACGAGGCGGTCGAGCCGGGATTGGCGTAAACACCGGCGGGCGCGGTGACCACGACCGGCGGAGTCGCGCGGCCGCTGCCGGGGAGTGTCACGCGGTGGACGAGGATCATGGAGTCGATGTTCTGATCCTCCTTGTAGTTGGAACCGTCCTGCCGGCCGTCGGTCGTCGTGTAGTCGTTGTCGTTGCCGACCAGGAGGAAGAAATCGTCAGGGAAATCCGGGTCGAGGGCCGGCACGAGCGCGAGGCTCTCCCATTTTTCCGAAAGGGTGTTGGAGTTGTCGGAAGGTCCGTTGTTGAGCCCGAAGCGCGACAATTGCGCGGCGTCGTTCAGGTTGATCAGCACCGCGGAGGACGCGGGCACGATGGAGGCGGCGAGCACACCCTTGGGAGCAGCGGCGTTGTTGGGGTTGTCGAAGGCGGAGCCGGCGAGGTTGGTGGCGCCGGACACATCGTACACGAGCACCGCGCGATAGAGAGACGCCGGGGTGTCGCCGCCGCGGCCGTTGCCATCGCGTACCAGCACGAGGAACTGCCGACCGTTGATCGCCACCATGTCGCCGACCGAGGCCACCTGCTGGGCACCGGACTGGGTGTAGAGCGGCAGCGGCAGGATCCATTCACCGGAGAGAACCGGAGACGCGGGGTTGGTGATATCGTAGGCGAGCAGGCGCGTGTGGCGGCGTTGGGAATTGCCGTCCTCGCCGCCGTCCTGCCGGAGGGCCGATTGCAGCAGCGCGTAGAGCGTGCGGCCGTCGAGCGAGAGGGAAAGGCCCTCGAAGCCCTGGTTGTTCTCGCGCCCCGCGGTGGGGTTGCTGGGTGAAGGTGAGGGCTGCCCGGCAGCGGGGTTGTCGGAGGAAAAGGAATCGCGCGCGTTGCGCTTCGGAATGAAGGCCTCCGGGGGGCGGATGGACGAGAGCAGCACGCCCGCCGCGGAAAACCGGTGAAGGTAGGGACCGTACTCGTCGGCGACGAAGAATGAGCCGTCGTCGAGCCGCGCGAGTCCCTCGCCGTCGAGAGAGAGCCGGCCGTTGTAGGCCTGCGGCAAGGACGGGAAGCCGCTTCGCGTGCCCGCCACGGTGGGCGACGGATCCAGGGAGGTGAGCGGCGTGCCGTTGGCCTCGGCGAGCAGGCGGGTTTCGGTGACCGAGAGCCGCAGCTGGGTCTGCGCGGAGGAACCGGCGGGAGCGGGAGTGAACGCGACCGAGAGCTGGTGAATGCGCGGCCGGTAATTGGTCGTGACCCCGTTTTTCACGTAACCCCGGTCGGGCAGCGAATACAGCGTCCCGACATAGGACGCGCCGTCGGCCGAGCGGCGCCACATGGCGCGATCGAGCGCGAGACCCGAGAAGGAGCCGAAGGTCTCGCCGGCGGCATCCCGTTGCGCGGCCGGGATGCGGCCCACGCCGACCAGGCCCTTGGCGGTGAACGTGACGCCGCCGAGTGAGACGGATTGCCCGAGGCAGCGAACCGCCGGCGCGCCCGCCGTAATGAGGAAAAAAATCAGAAGAAAGCTGCGGCGCATCATCCAAGATCACGCTCAGGCACGGGAAACGAGTCCACCCCAAAGGCCGGTACACCGAGCCGTGATTTACCGGTTGCCGTGAGCGCCCGCGTAGCCGACCTATTTGGAATGAAGGTTGATCGCGCCCAGCGTCAGCGACGGGAGATCAAGTACGTCATCCCCGAGGACAAGGCACGGGCGGTAAGCGCCCACGTGAACTGCTATCTCGATCCGGACGAAAACGCGGTCGGCAAGCCGAACAACTCGTACGAGGTGCAGACCCTGTACCTCGACACGAACGACCTGATGACTTACCACGCGGCCGCGAACGGCTGGCGCAACCGGTTCAAGCTGCGGATCCGCTATTATGAGGATGATCCGGAGGCTCCGGTTTTTTTTGAGATCAAGCGGCGGATCAACGAAGGCATCATCAAGCAAAGGGCGCGAGTGAAGCGGGAGGCGGTAAAGGCGCTCTTGGTGGGGGCCAGCCCGTCACCCGAGCACCTCTACTCCTGGAAACCGCAGCAGTGGGCCGATCTTTTGGATTTCTGGCAATTGGTGGAGAAGCTCGAGGCCGCCCCTCGCTTGCACAACGCCTACTTGCGAGAGGCCTACGTGAGCGGCGGCAAAGGCGACGTGCGTGTGACAATTGACCGCAACGTGCGGGCGGAACCGGAGTTTGGCGGTGAGCTCAGCACCAAATTTCTAAAACCGGTCGAAATCTTCGCGGGCGTCGTGATCCTCGAACTGAAGTTCACCGAACGCATGCCAACCTGGATGATCGAGATGGTAAGGGGCTTCGATTTGAAGAGCACCGGAGCCGCCAAATACGGCGACGGCGTGGAGGCGCTCGGACACTCCCGCGTGGCCCGCCGCCTCACCGGCTTCCAGTGGGGAGCCTCGGAAACGAGCGCAGCCACCAGTGCGCCATGGCTTGACGCCTCCGCCGCTCTCCGCGAATCCCTCGGACCGAATCGCCAATGAACACCTTCCTGCTGGGGGACTTCGCCTCCGCCCCGACCAGCTTCGGAACCCTCCTGCTAGGGCTCCTGCTCTCCTTTCTCACGGGACAGCTCTTCGCCTGGGTCTACGTCCTCACTCACTCGGGCGTCTCCTACTCCCGGTCGTTTGTTGTATCCTTGATCGTGCTACCCGTGCTCGTCGCGCTGGTGCTCCTCATCATGGCGAACAACCTTGTGACGGCCTTCGGGTTGATCGCGGTTTTCGCAGTTATCCGCTTCCGCAATGCGCTCCGGGATACCCTCGACACCTCCTATGTTCTGGCGGTGATCATCCTCGGAACCGCCTGCGGGACGCAGAAATTCTCGACCGCAGTGATCGGCGCCCTCCTGGTCGCCACCCTGTTCATCTACCTGTGGATGACCGCCTCCGGCACGCGCCACCGGTTCGACCTTATCCTGAATGTCCGCTGGATGCGCCCGCAGGAGGAGTTGGTTGACGTCCGGCAGCTGCTGGACCGCCACAGTCTGCGCGTGCACGTCGCGAACCAGCATTTCGGCTCCGGGATGGAGGGCGCGGACCTCTCCTACCGCATCCTTCTGCGCGACCCTTCCCGCGCCGCGGAACTTCTCAAGGAACTCGCCGACCTGCCCGGCGTGAACCGAGT
>JBEGJD010000225.1:0-3378 GCA_041184765.1 Verrucomicrobiota bacterium
ACAACCTCGGCGTGGTACTTCTCCACGGCGGGAAAGCCGTACGGCCCCTTCCACGAGTATCCCGTTTGTCGTTCGGGGCTGAGATCCTCGATGCGATACTTAATCTTACCATCGCGATCACCGTAGATCGGAATGTTGGTCTGCAGCTCGTACATCCGCGCCCAGGTTCCCGGGGTGATCTCCGAGCGACGGAACCACGCGATCGCCCGCGGAATCGGCTCAAGGTAACGCGCCTCACCCGTCTCCAGGTGCAGGTCGATCAGCAGCCGGATCGCGCCCACACTTTCCCCGGAAACCGCGCTGGGAGGCTCGAACGCGCGCGCCCACGCGGGTTCCAGACGCGCGTTGTACTGCTGGGCCCACACCGGCTGCGGTTCGGGCAGCTGCGCAAGGAGCAGGAAGTCGCCCCCCTTCAGCGCCGCCACCCGGTAATCGGATCGCCCGGTGCGACGCGCGGCCTCCAGCAAGGTCATCACGCAGTCGCGCTGCGTGTTGTCGTTGAGCGTGTAGTGACCAAGGTAACTTTCCTTCTGGTACTCCCGAGGATAGTTCACCGGAAACCGCGCGGGCTGGACGGGATAGTCACGCGCTTCCACCACGACTCCGCTCCAGCGCTGCGGCCAACCGCCGTTGGGGCGCTGCGCCTCCAGCAGACGACGCAGGCCGTAGTCACGCGCCTGAAGGATCCGGGTATCCCGCGCGTCGCCGGCCAGACCCCGGGCGGCGTCGGCCACGGCCAGCAGCAGGCGCAGCGCACTCTGGGTGTTGTCGTCGTCGAAGGTCGTCACATTGCGGCGCTTCATCGCCTCGGCCGCCGGAACCCGGCCGACGTCGCTACGCCGATACCAGCGCGCCGCCTGCGCAGGATCGAAATCGATCAGGTAATCCCAGCCGCCCGACTCCAGCTGGCCGGCCGCGAGCGCGTCAGCCGCCGCCTTGGCGGCATCCAGGTAGGCCGGCTCACCGGTTACCTCCCACGCACGAAGAAACGCCTGTCCCATCGACGGCGTTCCGGGCGGCTGCACCCAGATCTGCGAGGGCGTGGCTTCGTTTTCCCCGGCGCGTACCCGCAGATCAGGCGAGTACCGCCAGAGATAACCGCCCTCCGTCGCGATCGAACGCATGAAAGCGGTCGCCTTTGTCATCGTGGCCCGCGCGCGCTCCGGCAGGGATTCGTCCGCGGCACTCAGGGCCGGGACGAATAGCAGCGTGAGCAGGAGAATGGGGGTGAGTTGGGTTGGAAGTGCGTGGGGTTTCACGGCGAAAACTTGCCTCGTTCCTGCCGCCAACGCGAGCCGGAGCACCACGCCCGCTCTTGCCTCCGGCAGGCGCGCGACCTTCGCTGCAGACACCCCATCCGCCACCCACCGCCATGAAGAAACTCCTCGCCCTCCTCGCCCTCGCCGTCGCCGCGCCGTTGTCCGCCCAGGACTGGGCCAAGCCGCGTCTCGAAAAATCCCCGCGCCACCTCGAGTGGGTCACCGTGAAGCACGGTAACCGCGAGGTGAAGTGCTTCCTCGGTTTCCCCGAGGTCAAGGGCAAGGCCACCGCCGTCGTGCTGATCCACGAGATTTTCGGGCTCACCGACTGGATGCGCGGCATGGTCGATCAATTCGCCGAGGCCGGCTACATCGCGATCGCGCCAGACTTTCTTTCGGGCGCCGGGCCCAACGGCGGCGGCACCGAGTCACTCGGCGGTCCCGACGGAGCGCGCGCCAAGATCCAGGGTCTCGCGCAGACGCAGATCGACGCCGACCTCGTTGCCGCCATCGCGCACGTGCGGAAGCTCGACGCGTGCAACGGCAAGGTCGTCGTGGGCGGATTCTGCTGGGGTGGCGCCAAGACCTTCCTCCACGCCGTGCACAACCCGGGCATCCAGGCCGGGCTCGTGTTCTACGGATCCGCGGCCGACGTGAAGGACATGCCGCGCATCCAGGCCCCGATCCACGGCTTCTATGCGAGCAATGACGCCCGCATCAACGCTGGCCTCCCCGCGGCGATCGAAGGCATGAAGGCAGCCGGAAAATTCTTCGAGCCCGTCACCTACGAGGGCGCCGGCCACGGCTTCATGCGCGCGGGCGAGGATCCCGCCGGCAGCGCGGAGAACAAGAAGGCCCGCGCCGACGCTTGGGTGCGCATTCGGAAGATCCTCGCCGGCATCTGAGCCGAGCTCCCCAGGCGCCCGACGGCGCGACATACCTCTTTACCCCATGCGACTCGTCCCCGCGGCGCTCGCCGCCCTGCTCTGCGCGTTCAACGCGGCCGCCCAAGCGCCTCTGCCGCCAAAACGGATTCCGCCGCCGGGTTACACGCTCACCGACGCGGAGCGCACCGCGCTCACCGCGGGTGCCGCCGCGCTTCGCGACGAGATCAACGCCATCGTCCGGGACTTTTCCGGCGATGCGCGGCGGACCGGTCTGCTTCCCGACGTCGAAATCTTCCACAAGGCCGTCGACTGGGCCCTGCGGTACGATGAGTTCATGGCGCCCAAGGAAGTCGCCTACGCCCGCATGCTGCTGGAACAGGGACGCCGCCGCGCGGCCGATCTCCGCGCCGGCCGCGCGCCGTGGCTTGAGCAAAAGGGACTCGTCCTGCGCGGTCACCGTTCGCGGCTCGACGGTTCGGTCCAGCCCTACGGCCTCGTGGTTCCGGAGGAGCTTGCGCCGCCGCCCGCCCAGCCGCCGTTGCTCGTCTGGCTGCTCGGCCGCGGTGAGAAACGCACCGAGCTCGCGTTCCTCGCCGAGCGCGAGGCCGGGCCACCCCAGTTGGTTCCCAAGGGCACGCTGGTGCTCGTACCGTACGGGCGCTTCTGCAACGCGACCAAGTTCGCCGGCGAGGTCGATGTCTTCGAGGCGCTCGCCGCAGTGCGCACCCAGTACGCCGTCGATGCGCGCCGCATCGCGGTCGCCGGTTTCTCCATGGGCGGCGGGAGCACGTGGCATCTGGCGACCCATCACCCGGGCCTCTGGGCCGCCGCGTTTCCGGGAGCCGGCTTCGCCGAGACCGCCGTGTTCACGCAGGCGCTCGCGTCGGGCAAGGAACCGCGTGCCGCGTGGGAACAGACGCTCTGGCGGCTCTACGATGCCACCGTTTGCGCCGGCAATCTCTTCAACGTCACCACCGTCGCGTACAGCGGGGAGATCGATAAACAGAAGCAGGCGGCGGACATCATGGCGGAATACCTTGGACGCGAGGGCCTGCCGCTGCGCCATCTCATCGGTCCGCAGACCGCGCACAAATATCACCCCGACACCCGTCTGGAGCTCATCCGCCTGCTCGAGGAACAACTCGCCCGCGGCCGCCCGGCCGTGCCGGAAGAAATTCGTTTCACCACGCACACTTTGCGTTACGCCGACTCCGCCTGGGTGCGCGTCGAGG
>JBEGJD010000226.1:0-3562 GCA_041184765.1 Verrucomicrobiota bacterium
CCCGGTGCGCCCCCGAGTAGGGTGAGCGGTCCGTCCTTCACAACGAGCTTCCCGTCGGGGCTGACGGACGGGTGATCCCCGGGCATCTGGGGCAGGTTCGGTATCCGGGTCGTCTTCCCGCTGCCCTCCAGATCGATGATTGTGTTGCTTGCCTCGATCATCCGCCGCGAATCTGGAAACCAGCCGGGATGGCCCCACTGCTGCCGCATGAAGATCGGTTCCCGCCGGGCAAGGTCGAACACCACGGTGCCTTGGCGGTGGCTCGCCTTGGAGGAACGGAAGTTGTTCGCTGCGCCGTCCGGTCCGGGCGCGGAAATCTTGAAGAATACCCGCTGTCCGTCGGGCGAAAGGTGGGGGAAAAAGATCGAGGTGGGCCGGCCGCCGAACTCTTTCGCCAGCCAAGCGCCATAACGCCGCTCCACGTCGGCGATGGTCATCACCGTGCGGATCTCACCCGTGCCCGCATGCAGGAACTGCAGGTCCCGATACGGCCCGGGATTCCAGTGGCACCCGTAGATCGGCAACTGGTCATCCACCGCCCGGCCGAAGCAGAGCTGCCGGTCCTCGGCGCGAACCCGGTTTTCCCCCGTCGCCAGATCGACCACGTGCACGCTCCACCGTCCACCCTTCACATCATGATAGGCGACGCGCTGGCCAGCGCTGATCCATTGCTGACACGCGGCGCGGTGCGCATCCTCCGTGTCGATGTCGCGGGCGATCACCGTCTCCCTCCCGCTGGCGCGGTCGCGCACGACGAGATCGCCGTGATGGCCGTCCGGGCTTGTCGAGACGTAGAACAGCACCCGGGTGCCGTCCGGGCTCTCGGGGTTTGCCAGGTAGTAGCTGTGGAGGGCATGCCTTCCGACCGTCTCGGCGACGGGCCGGATCGTCGCGGACTTCCAGGGGGTGACCGGATCATCCGCCGCCCGCAGGAGCGCGGCGGTGGCGAAGGCGGCCAGCGGGAGCAGGGAACAGGCTTTCATCGGGATGGACTCAGAATGTCCCCTTCAGGCCCAACGTCCATGACGCGCCAAAGTCCTGTCGCTCGCGGAACTGGGCGTGTGCCGGCGTGCTGGGACCCGTGCGTTCGAAGTCTTCCGTGGCGACGCCGACGTTGCGGAGATTGGCGAAGAGGGTGAAGCGCCGCGTGAGCTTGTACTCGCCCTGGACATCCAGGTTCAGCCGCCGCTGCCGCCAGTTGAAGGTCCCCTCCTCCAGGCTGCGGCCGGTGATCGCCTCCAGCCGGCGGCGTCCTTGGTAGTTCCAGTTCGCCCGCAGGACGTACGCCGGCCGGCTGAGGCTGACGCCCCAATTGTACGTCCGCGGGATGAAGCCGCGGAACTCGGCCGCGGACTCGCCGGTTGCGCGCAGCGCGGTGAGGTTGGCGAACACCTGGACCCCGCGCGCCCAGCCCGGCAGGAAGGTCAGTGCCTGCTTGTACTCCGCCTCGAAGCCGCTCATCCGGACGGATGTGCTGAGGTTGCGCTGTGTCGACACGTCGAAGCGTCCGTAGAGCTCGGGATCTAGGTTGTAGAGCGCGAGGAACTCCGGGGTCGCGGGCGCGAGTGTCGAGGCGAAGAAGTTCTCGAACCCGCGGCGGAAGGCGCCCACCGCGAGCTGGCCGACGCCCTCAAAGTAGTACTCGAGCCGGACCTTTGTCGTCCGCGCGGTCCAGGGCTTGATCGCGACGTTGTTGACTGTGATGCGCTGTCCGGTGGCGGTAGGATCGTCGATGTCCGGCAGCGTTAGTCCGCCCGCGTACTGATTGTAGTCGGGCCGGCCGATCGAGGTATAAAACGAGGTGCGCGCGATCAGGTTCTCCCGCAGATGAAAGCTCGCGTTCAGGTTCGGGAAAACGCGGAAGTACTCCTTTTCCGCCCGCATGCCGCGGTCGAGGAACGTGAGCTGCGAGATGCCCAGCGCGTCGGTGCGGATCCGCAGCGGCACGCCGTTCGCGCCGCGGATCACCACCCCCGACGCCGTCCGCTGGTAGTTCAGCGTCACGTCGGTCAGCGGGCCCTCCGCCCGGATGTTCGTCTGCTCAAGGCGCACGCCGCCGACGAGCCTCAGCCTTCGGTCCAGCAGCGCGGCATCGCCGCGCAGGTAGCACGAGGAGATCGTCTCCTGAACCCGCTTGGAGAGGCTGACCGCGTTGCGGTACTCGTCGTTGAGGTTGGACGTGAAGAGCGTGGGATTCGCCCGGTGGAACTCCAGGCCGCCCTCCGGCTCGAGCCATTCGAGCGGACCAAATCCATACGGCAGCGGGCGCGGCGAGATCTCGCCGTCGCGGAAGCGCGTGCCCGACTGGGCGGGCCCAGCGTACGTGTAGGTGGCGGTGCTGCCCCGCATATCGCGACGCGACTGCCGCACGTCGAGGCCTGCCTTCACGGCCAACGGGACCCCGAAGGCGGTGAATTCGCGGCGGGCGTTGGCATACGCGCTGCGCTTCACGTCGATCGAGTCGCGCGGGTTGGGACTGCCGACGCTCACGAGCGAGTAGTTCGACAGGCTGCCGGGATCGACCTGCGCGCCGGTGGTGCCGTCCGTGATCGTAAGGGCGCGCGGACGCAGGTAGAAAATGTCGTCGAAGGCGACGGTGACATTCGTGCGCCGCAGGCTCATAGAGCCGAGGTAGCCGGCGCTGACGTCGCGGAGGAAGTTGGTCGAATGGGAGTAGCCGATTCCCGCCTCCGACTGCCAGACTGGTCCGCGATGGCGGAAGACCAGCGAGGGCATGTGGGTCTGGCCTTCGCGCCAGCGCGAGCCGCTCGCGAGCGTCAGCTGGCCGCGGCCGGGGGTGCCCCGGGTCGAGGTCGGCGTGAAGTTGCCCGGCTGCACGTGGTTGACGGCGATCGTCAGCGTGCTGCCGTTGTTCTCGGAACTGAAAGCGCCATATTGGTAGGAGAAGGACAGCGTGTCGCGGGAGGAGACCTTGAAGTCGACCGTGGTCCCCAGAGACGAGCGCTGGTTGAACTTGAGGTTTTCGATGAGGACGATGTCGGTGAGGTAAGGTCGGTCCGGCGTGGTATCCGGGTATTGCGTGGCGGCACTCGCTGCAGCGAGGCCCGTCGTGGCGGCACCCGCGGCGCGCCAGGTATTCGTGATGCGGTCCTCGGGGATGAACTGATTGCTGTAGCTACCTGAGAGCGTGAACCCAAGGCGGGCGCTGACCGGCGCGACGTAAGAGAATTCGAAACCCGGCTGCGTCTTGTACGAACCGCCGCGGCGCGGTCCCGATGTCTTTTCCAGCCCGCGGTAGTTGTCACGCATCATCAGGTAAACGCTGCCGACGAGAAGCGGCTTCGCCCGCTCGAACGCGCTCCGCGGAACGATGTTCACGCCCCCCGCGAGGGCGGAGCCCGGCGACTCAGGCGTGGGCGAGTGCGTGACCTCAAGGCGGGCCGCGTTGTGGATCGAGATCTGCAGCAACTCCGTCGAGCGAGAGGTGCTGGCGCTCGAGGTGCTCGCGAGGTCGAAGCCGCCGACCGTGATGGGCACGTTGTTCGAGGGCACCCCGTCCATCGAGATCGTGTTGGCGGTGCCGCCGACGTAGTCGACGCTG
>JBEGJD010000227.1:0-4047 GCA_041184765.1 Verrucomicrobiota bacterium
CTCCGACTTTCGATGCGGCAGCGGCGATTGCGGCCGGCTCCGGCCCGGCCGACCAGCCGGAGTTGCGTGTCACCACGCGGTCTCCCGAAAACACGGCGATCTCCGTTCGGGACAGCACATCCTCGACGCCGAACTGCGCTAGTCCCGGACCCACGCCCCGCACCAACAGTCGTTTGGGCACGGAGCCCGAGACCACGAAGCCTGCGATCAGCGCGTCGTCGCCGCTACCCGCGCGGGCCCGGGTGGCGATGTTGACCAATTTCTCGGCTCCGAGCGCCTTGCCGGCGTCGGCATCGTAAGCCTCGACGAGCGCGACCCCTCGCGCGGAAGTCTGCGAGGCGGCGACGAGCGTGTAGGCGCCGGGCAGAAGTTCCGCCAAGAGCGCGGCGTCGCGACTGCCCGGTTTCAAAGCAAAAGCCCCAACCTGGGTGGCGACGGCGGCTGTTTCCGCGGCCTTGGTGGGCACCTCATCCCAGTCGTTGGAAGATGCGACAAGCTGGCCGGATCGGTAAAGTTCCAGCCGGGCCGCCGGCAGGGCACCGACAACGCCGAAGGGAGACAGGCCGGGTCCGACCACACGCAGCAGCAGCCGGCGGGGGGCGACGCCGCCAACGACAAAACCCGCGATCAGCGAATCGCCGTTCCCGCCAGTCGGGCTGCGACTGGAGATGTTCAGCAGCCGCTCGGTCTGGCGCGGGACTGAAGTCTCGGCTCCCAGGAAAGAAATCGTGCCGCCCGAAGCTGGCATGTAGTCCAACCCTAGGACGCCGCCCGCACGAATCTCCCCGGAGAAGCCGCTGCTCCCGGAGAGGCGGCCGGCGGAATCTGTTGTCAGCCTTGATCCATCTTCAACCGAACCCGTGAGAACGGCGGCGAAGCCCTCCCCGGAAGGAGCCATGATCACGTAAGCCCTGGCGGCTCCTCCGGCAGAGCCTGCAGGGTAATAGCCGGCAAAACGCTCCAGCCCCGCGGAGCGGGCTGGTCCAGAGGCGGTGAAAGACAAACCCAAGCGTTCGACGGAGCCGGTCAGGGAGCCATCGGCGGCAAAGGTTCCCGTCATGGCGAACTCGCCCTCGAAAGCCACCCGGGAAGGCTCCGACTCACCCGCGGAGGAGACTGCGAAACCGGATCCGATTGCTCCCGTTAGCCGGCCAGCCGAGTCCACGCTTACTCCGGAGGCCACCAAGGCTTTTTTCACCGAGCTTGAAAACCCCACAAAGGCACCGGTCCGGTCGTCCCGGACGAGCAGCGCAAAGGAACCGCCACCGCTGAGTGATCCGACATAGACGCCTGCGTAAGGGAAACGGGTGGCAGAATCTGAGACCGTGATCGTCGCGGTCGCTGACATCACCGAGCCGGCGGCGTTGGATACAATCACCGTGTAGCCGCCGGCGGAAGCGCTGGTCACATTGGTGAGGGCGTACTGGGAGCCCGTGGCTCCAGCGATGGCCACGCCGTTCCGCCGCCACTGATACGTCAGCGGGGATGATCCGGTCGCATTCACTGCTAGAGTGTGGGATCCGCCCGCGACGAGTGAAGCGCCGGACGGCTGAAGGGAAATGGCCGGAGCCGTGACACCCGAAGCGGCGGGGGAGAAAACCAGATTCGGCGCGGAAACGATCTGCTGCCTGGAAACTCCGTTTTCCGAAAAACGGAAGATGGCGGAAACGGAAGAGAACACCTGCGAGCCCGACAGACCGGCCGGATACGCCACGGTGAACTCGAACCGTGCCGGGCTGGCCGGGATTGAAGTGTACGCGAAGCCGAAGGACCCCATTTCCCCAACGAAGGGCGCAACCTCCGGCGGATTCGCGCCGCCCTTCGAAGCAAAGGTCCAGTTCGCGGGCACCGATCCGATCTGAAAGCCGATCGAGCTCATGGTGCCGCTATAGTTGAGCGTCACGGTCAACGTCACGGTTCCAGCCGAGGTACCGATGGTCGCCGCAACGGGTGACACGCTCAGGGTCTGAGCCCGGAGTACCGGAGCGCAAAAGGCGGCGATCAGCAGGAGGCGGTACAGGAAGTTCATGTCGTAGTCCTCATGGCAGCTGGTAGACCTCCACCAATCCCACGCCTCCACTCGAAGAGGAGGTCATCTGCGCGGTGTAGGCCCCGGGGGCCAAAGTCAGCAAGAGAACCGCGTCCTTGCTGCCCGCGGGTAGACCGAAGGCTCCGATCGACCGCGCGGCTACCGCGATTCCCGAGGTCTCATCGGCATTCCAGTTGTCGTTCTCCGCCACCACGGTCGTCTCGCGTCGAACGATCAGCCGTGGGTCGCTCACCACGCCGGCGACTCCGAATTGCGCGAGGCCGGGGCCGATCGCACGCACCAGCAGGCGCCGCGGGGCATTGCCATCAATCACGAATCCGACCGTCAGGGCTCCACCCACCGCGTCGAGCGTGGAACGCACGGCGAGATTGCTCAGCGCCGCCACGGCACCGGCGCCGGCGTCGTAGATCTCAGCCAACGCCACGCCGTCGGCACCGCCCGCTTCCACATGCACGGTGTAGGAGCCGGCGCTCACCGTTGAAAGCAGCGCCGCATCCGCGGAGCCGTCCGCCAGCGGGAAGGCCCCGACCCTCGACGAGACGGCCGCGATGTTTCCGGCTCCGGCGGTCCCGGTGTGCCAATCGTCATTTTCCGCCAGCAAGGAGGCGCCCTGATACAGCCGGATTCGCGGATTCGGGGCGAAGCCCGATACGCCGAAGCCGGCGAGGGACGGACCGGCGCCCCGCACCAGGAAAGCCCGCTGGGCCGAGCCCTCGACGGTGAATCCGGCGATCAACGTGGCCTCGCCCCCGCCGGAACGGGCCAGGGAGGACAAATTGATGAGGCGGCCGGTGGACGGAAGCGCTGTGGCGAGGCCGGAAAAATCGGCCTGCACCGCGTTCGGAAGCTTGAAGGTTCCGGTCAAGGCGCCCTTGTCCGCCGCGAGGGCGCCCGAGACTTGCGTCGTGCCCGAGGTACCCGCGAGCGCCCCGGAGAAAGAAAATCCCGTACCCAAGTCCAGAATACCGCCGAAGACACCGTCCGTTCCCTGCAGCAGCACCGCGGCCTGTCCGGACGGCAACGCGATGGCCTGCACGTTGCCCTGAAGGGTGCCGATGAAGTCGGCCCGGTAGGCGCCGGTGACGGCCGTACCGGGACCGGCCGCGGGTAAGGCACCCGCCGCCGCCCGCAGCCCGAGCTCGGAGAAGTCGATCGCGAGCTGCCCGTCGCGCACCGAGCCCCGCAATGTGACCTGACCCGGGGTGGAGGCTGCGCGGGCCGGTCCAGGCTCCGCGGACCCCGAAGTCCCCGCCGTGGCGACCTGCAGCGAGAAGGATCCATCTGGAGCGACCTGGACATTGAACGCCCCCTGCAGACCGATCTCAGGCGCCAGCAAGATCAGGGTCAGGAAACGTCCATCGCCCGGGAGGAACGCGGCCACCCGTCCGCGGCGTACGGACTGATTCGGGTCGATCACTTCGGCGAGGAAGGTCTGCGGAGCTCCAGCCCCGACCTGGAGCCGCCGGTCGACCGGACCAGCAGCGGCATAGTTTGCGTCGCCGGGTTGTGATGCACGCACGACCACATCTCCGGCCGCGGTGAGAACCAGCAACCCGGACTCGATGCGGGCGGGGCCGCTGATCACCTCGAACACCACGGGCAAACCGCTGCTGGCCGTCGCCTTCAGGGGCAGCGACGAACCGACCGCACCGGCCGACGCGACTTCGAACGAAATCGTCTGCGCGGTTAGCCCGACGCTGACGGACCGCTCCACGTCCGGCGCCGGCACGTAGGAACCGTTGCCAGGTTGCGAGGCGCGCACGACGACGGTGCCGCGACCCAGCGCCACTAGCAAGCCGCCCTCGATCCGGGCCGGGCCGCTCACCACCGTGAAGGAAACCGGCAAGCCGGAAGAAGCCGTCGCCACGAGCGCGGTCCGGCTCCCGGCCGCGACACCGGCAGGCTCTGGGAAGCTGATCGTCTGTTTGCCAGGTTTGATCACCAAGGTTCCGGAACTGGAGCCTTGGAAGGAGGTGGAATCGACGATCGCGAAAACC
>JBEGJD010000228.1:0-6622 GCA_041184765.1 Verrucomicrobiota bacterium
GGCACAGCGGCATGGTAGCGGTTCACCGCCTCGCGGCCTTGGAAGTAGACGTCGGGGTTCTGCGCGGTGCCGCGGATCGTCGGGGCGTCGGGCGTAAGGGCGCGGGCGCGGAACGCCGCGAGGTCGGCCTCGTCGATGACGGCCCGGATGACGTCGTCGCTCACGCGGATGATACGCTGCACTTCGTGCGACGTGCGGAAGCCGTCGAAGAAGTGGATGAACGGCACGTGCGCGCGGTAGGCGGCCGCGTGCGCGATCAGGGCGAGGTCCTGGGCTTCCTGCGGTGAGTTGCTCGCAAGCAACGAGACGCCGGTGGCGCGGCAGGCCATGACGTCCTGGTGGTCGCCGAAGATGGAAAGTCCCTGCGCGGCGAGCGCGCGCGCGCTCACGTGGATCGTGAGCGGCAGCAATTCACCCGCGATCTTGTAGAGGTTGGGGATCATCAGCAGGAGCCCCTGCGACGCGGTGAACGTTGTGGTGAGCGCGCCACCCAGAAGTCCGCCGTGCACGGCACCGGCGGCGCCGCCCTCCGACTGCATCTCGATGACGCGCGGCACCGCGCCCCAGAGGTTGGGCCGGCCGGCGGCCGCCCATTCGTCGCAGGCCTCGGCCATGCTGGACGACGGCGTGATCGGGTAGATGGCGATGAGCTCGCTGAGCCGGTAGGCGACGGAGGCGACCGCCTCATTGCCGTCACAGGTGATGAATTCGGAAGTGAGGGTGGGTGCGACCATGGCGGAGGCGCCCGGCGCCGGGCGTGGCCGCAAAGTGTGCCAGCGTCGCGCACCCGCCGCTGTGCAGCCCTTGCCAATCGAGCGGCACTATTTGCGAACCCGCCGCGGCAGCGAAGGCCGGCGGACTTTCCGCGGCGGGCGCGGCTACAACGAACGCCTCTCCTTCCGGACGCTGAACGCCCGCCCTACTCCAACCGCAGGCTGAAGACGCGGCCGTTCAGGAACTCGACGAAAAGCGTTCCCGTCCTCACGTCCGCCATATCGGCCACGCCCGGCTGGGGACCTACGTTGCGCGTGCTGGAGATGCTGGGACCGCCCGGGGCGTTCGGGGACATCATCCGGCCGGGTTGGTAACGCGAACCGGGATTATTCATGCCCACCCGCATCGCGACGGTGTCGGAGAGCACGATGTTCTTGTACGTCCAGGTCTCCATGCGTCCCTCGGCCGATTCACCGGATTGCCGACGATTCGGTTCACCCAACGCGAGATGGACCAACTCCGGAGTGAACCCGTAGTCGACCATCCCCTCCCGGATTAGCACCTGCACGGAGGCCGGCTGCGTCGCGAACAACTCCGCCTTCTCGCGGATGCGATTGGCCCGCGTCGTCTCGCAGCCGCACAGCAACCCAAGCAAGGGGAAAGCCACAAGCGCGATGGAAGGTCGGTAAGGCATGGGGGACCTTGGGGATACCGGACTGTTGCAACAGTCCGGTATCCCGAACCAGCTGGAAATTCCCACGCGCCAGGAACCCGCTCAGCGCACCTGCAGGGTGTCGCCCTCGAACACGAGGTCGAGGGACGGCACCACGACCGCCTTGCGGGCGCCTTCGCGACGCACCTTGCCCGCCAGCCAGGCGTCATAGCCCGTGACGCGCGCCGCCTCCATCACCGCAGGCGCCAGCTCTGGGGAAACATACGCGGCGAACCCGACGCCCATGTTGAAGGTCGCGAAGGCCTCGCGGCGGTCGATCGGGCCGGCCTCCATCATGAAACGGAACAACGCCGGCACCGGCCGGGGCGCGGTGATCTCGTAGACGAACGGCTCCTCGAGGCGCATCAGCTTGCGCCAGCCGTGGCCGGTGACATGGGCGACGTAATTCAGCTTGAGGCCGCGCCGCTGGCACTCGCGCACGAACGCGACGTAGATCACCGACGGCGCAAGGAGCGCGTCACCAAAGGTCCGCGGATCACCATGACCGATCGGCGTCTGGTAGCCCTCCGGCAAGCGCCCCGCGAGCTTGCGGCAGAGCGAGAGCCCGTTGGTCTGCACGCCCGAACTCGCCAGAAAAATGATGGCGTCGCCCTCGCGCACATCGCCCGTGATGCGCAGATTTTTTGGCGCGATGCGGCCGATCGCGGAGCCGGCGAGCACGATCGCCGCAGGATCGATGATGCCGCCGAGCGTCGGCGTCTCTCCCCCGCCCCAGACCGCGCCCGCTTGCCGGCACCCTTCGGCGAAACCCTCCACCAGCGCCTCGCAACGCGCGCGGTCCGCGAACCACCCGGAGTCGCCCACCGCCGCGTGCATCGCGACCGAGATCGGCAGCGCGCCACAGGTGACGAGGTCGTTCACGATGGTCGCGACCGTGTCGATCGCCACCTCGCGGTACCAGGTGCGGCCCGTGGCGGCCTGCACGGCGTCAGCGACGAGGTTCTTCGTGCCCAAGCCCTCCTCGACCTGCGCGAGGTAATGGTCCGCCGCCTCGATGAGGTAGGCGCTCTCGCCGCGCGTGGACGCCGGCTCCGCGTAACCGTGAGAACCGAGCAGACCGGCGGTCGTGCGCGCCGCGCGTTGGCAGGCGCGCTTGAAGGCGTCGAGCTGGTCGTAGCGGACGCCCGCTTGCTCGTAGGAAAGGCTCATGAAAGCGACAACAGGAAGCGCGGGTCAGTACGACCGCCCCTCGTTCTTCTCGTAGTAATTGACGAACGCCTGGTTCACGACGCGGTACCCGCCCGGCGTCGGGTATTTGCCGGTGAAGTACCAATCGCCGCGGTGGTTCGGCACAGCGGCGTGCAGGCTTTCCACGGTCTGGAAGAGGATGCTGACCTCACCCTGCCACTCCAGCTGCTTGGGCCGCACCAGCTCCACGATCCGCCGCGAGATATCGTCAGGCGTGAAGGGTTCGTAGATCCGGCGGACATGGTTTTCCGAGCCGCCTCGCTTCACCTCGTCACGGGAAAGCTCGTAGACCTCGTCGAGCAGGGCGGTGGCACCGCGCTCGTGCAGGAGCGAGACGGCGGCCTCGAAGGCGATGAATTTACCCAGCTCCGACATGTCGATGCCGTAGCAGTCGGGGTAGCGGATCTGCGGCGCGGTCGACGCGATCACGATGCGCTTGGGATTCAGGCGCGCGAGGATGCGCAGGATGGAGCGCCGGAGCGTGGTACCACGCACGATCGAATCGTCGACCACCACCAGATTGTCCACGCCCGGCCGCACCGCGCCGTAGGTGATGTCGTAAACGTGGCTCGCGAGGTGGTTACGCAGCCCCTCCTGGCCGATGAAGGTGCGGATCTTGATGTCCTTGCTGACGACCTTCTCACCCCGCGGCCAATTCCGCAGGATCAACTCGTCGAGCAGCGACTCGGTGAGCTTGCCCTCGGCGCTCGCGCGCAGGATAGCCGCCTTAACCTCATCGCGGCGCAGGGCGCGGAGGGACGACATCAGTCCGTAGAAGGCGGTCTCGGAGGTGTTGGGGATGAAGCTGAAGACCGTGTTGGCCCACTCGTGCTCAATGAGCTTAAGCACCGGGGCCGCCAGCTGGCCGCCCAACGCCTGCCGCTCGCGGTAGATGTCGATGTCGTTGCCGCGCGAGAAATAGATCCGTTCGAACGAGCAGGACGCCCGCGGCATCGGCGCGGTGAACGCGGTCTCAGAGACGGTGCCGCGACGCTTGATGACGACGACGTGGCCGGGATTGACCTCCTTCACCTGCTCGAGTGCGAGGTCGAACACGGTCATGAGCGGCGCACGCTCGGACGCGAAGGCGACCACCTCGTCGTCCTGGTAGTAGAAGCACGGACGGATGCCCGACGGGTCGCGCGCGACGAAGGCGTCGCCGTTGCCAATCAGGCCGCAAAGCACGTAACCGCCGTCCCAGCGCTGTGCCGCACGGGTGATGACACGCCCGACGTCGAGATCCTCGCTGATGCGGCGGGAAAGCTCCTCGCCGGCGATGTCGCGCTTCCGCAGAAAGCGGTAGATGTCCTCGTGCTCCTCATCGAGGAAGAATCCGATCTTCTCGAGGATCGCCTGGGTGTCGGTCGCAAAGATGGGGTGCTGCCCCATCGCGATCAGCGAATTGTTCAGTTCCTCGGTGTTGGTGAGGTTGAAGTTTCCGCAGAGAGCGAGGTTGCGCGTGGGCCAAGGGCTGCGCCGGAAAAACGGATGGCACGACGAAAGGCTGTAGCCGCCGCTCGTCCCGTAGCGGAGGTGCCCCATGAGCAGCTCGCCGCCGAAGTCGAAGTTGCGCTTCACGGTGTCCGCGAACTCCGGGTGGATCACGCCGCCGGCGACGTGGTCGTTGTACTGGCCGAGCAGGGTGCGGAAAATCCGGTCGAGGGGGTTGGAGTCGATGTTGCGCTCGCGGAACATGAACGGCGCGCCCGCCGGGGTATCGAGCTTCACGCAGGCCACACCCGCGCCGTCCTGCCCGCGGTTGTGCTGCTTCTCCATGAGGAGGAAAAGCTTGGTGAATCCCCACAGCGGCGTGCCGTATTTCTCCTGGTAGTGCGAAAGCGGCTTCAGCAGCCGAACCATCGCGATGCCGCACTCGTGGGTTACCCGATCAGACATGGGCGCGGGAACGGGGACGCGCGCCACACGCGAGGACCCTGCGCCGCGGAGCGGGGCGGGAAATGGCGGCGTTTGCGGAAGGCGTCGTCAATCGCCGCCCATCTCGGCAAGCCTCCCGCCGCGGTCAACGGCTTTCTCCAAAACGAGCGAATTCCACCCTAAATTGGAGCATCGAGATAAGGATGGTGGCAGTAAGGCGGAACGACCCCGCGGAGCTATTTCACCACGGAGACACGGAGGCACCGAGGACGGATCGACGCTGGAAACCGGGGACTCATGGCTCGGGCGCGATACGGTTCGAAAACGGCATCAGTCGGGCCCACGGAACCCCCGGAAAACGCGGAAGACGGAGCCAGCCCACATCCACGATCCGATCGTGAGCAGGGTCCGCGGTAAACAGCCGCAGCTAAACCAAGAAAGCCTACCGTCCCTGCGCCACCCGCACGTTGTCGCCGCCATTGAGCTGGTTGGCCGCGACGAAGCTCAAAACGCGCAGAGGTAGCGCTTGAACAGGAAGGCCGGAAAGTTCGGCAAGACATCGACCGCTTTTCATTATCCGCGGTGAAACCAGACTCACTCGGATCTGCCTTCGGCCGTTGCGCTTCCCAACATCGTCCGCGGCTGGCAGCCGCGGCTACAGCAAGCCGTCGCGTTCTCATCTGTGTTCATCGGCGTCCATCCGTGGTTGCTCTCACGCGAAGCGATTCGGCAATGCCTTCCGCCTTCAGGACCACCCCATCGTCCGCGGCTGCACCAAGCTCGGACGCGGCAAAATTCGTGTTCCTTGGTGTCCATTCGTGGTTACTTCCCCGCCGGGCGATTCGGCGCCATGTCTTCCCGCCTTCCACCCTCTCCAGGGGCGAGACGCCGCGCTGAAGAAGCTTCGGTTTCAGCCGTGCCGCGCTGAAACCTAGCGCGCGTCGGTCGCCTTGACCGCGCCGCGGGCGTCCGTGAACGTCGCCGCGCCACCATGCTCATCCTTCGCGGCTCTCCCGCCCTCTCGACGTTTCGCCTGCAAAAGCTGAGGCAGGACCTCGCCGGCGCCGGTGTACCAGTCCGTACAGTGAGCGCCGAGTTCGTGCACGTGGCCGAGACGGACGGAGATCTCAGAGCGGACGAACGCGCGGTGCTGGAAAAACTACTGACCTACGGCCCGCGGCGGGCCGCCGAGACGGTGCGGGGTCTTGAGCTGGTCGTGGCGCCGCGCCCGGGCACCATCTCCCCGTGGTCGTCGAAGGCCACCGACATCGCCCGCAACTGCGGACTCCGCGCGGTGCGTCGCATCGAACGGGTCACGGTCTTCACGCTCGACCTCGGCGGCACGGATCCGGCTGCCCATCTGCCCGCAATCCGCGCTCGGATCCACGATCGGATGACCCAAGCGGTACTCCCCGATCTCGCGGCCTGCGAGGTGCTTTTCCGTCATGAGAAGCCACGGCCGATGACCTCGGTGCCGGTACTCGCCCGCGGCCGGGCGGCGCTGGTGGAGGCCAACCGTTCGCTCGGACTCGCGCTGGCCGAGGACGAGATCGACTACCTGGTGAAGGCGTTCACGGGGCTCGGGCGCGACCCCAACGACATCGAGCTGATGATGTTCGCGCAGGCCAACTCCGAGCACTGCCGCCACAAGATCTTCAACGCCACCTGGGAAATCGACGGTCTCGCGCGCGAACGCTCGCTGTTCCAGATGATCCGCCACACCCACGAGCGGCACAGCGAGGGCATCCTGTCGGCGTACAAGGACAACGCGGCCGTGATCGCCGGATCCCGCGGGGGACGCTTTTTCGCCGACCCGCGCACCAACGAGTACGGGGCCGTGACGGAGGACATCCACCTGCTCTGCAAGGTCGAGACGCACAACCACCCCACCGCCATCTCGCCGTTTCCCGGGGCCGCCACCGGCTCCGGCGGCGAGATCCGCGACGAGGGGGCGACCGGACGCGGCTCGAAGCCGAAGGCCGGGCTCGTCGGCTTCACGGTCTCCAACCTCCGCCTGCCCGGCGCGGTGCAGCCGTGGGAGAAGGACCACGGTAAACCCGGCCGCATCGTCTCCGCGCTCGACATCATGATCGAGGGCCCGCTCGGCGGCGC
>JBEGJD010000229.1:0-3464 GCA_041184765.1 Verrucomicrobiota bacterium
TCGAACGGATCGTAGCCCGCACCGTGCATCAGCGCGTAGAACTCGCGCAAGGTGAGCACGGAGATGAGCGTCACGAGCACCAGCGCGCCCGGCGTGCGGAAGAACCAGATGACGGCGCCGACGAGCGACCAGAGAAGGACGGTACTGAGGATGCGTTTGCCCATCGTCGCGGTTCAGGAGCTTGCGGCCGGCCGCACTTGGTCGCTCGTCCGCCCGAAGCGGCGTTCGCGGCGGTGATAGTCGGCGATCGCGGTCGCGAGGTCCTCGCGGGTGAAGTCAGGCCACAGCACCGGCGTGAAGTACCACTCGGCGTACGCGGCCTGCAGGAGGAGAAAGTTGCTCATCCGCGTTTCCCCCGAGGTGCGGATCACCAGATCCGGGTCCGGCATGTCGGCGGTGTAGAGGTAACGCTGGAAACGTTCCCAGCCGACCGCACCGGGCTGCTCGCGCCCGGCGGCCACGGCTTCGGAGTAGGCCCCGACGGCGTCGAGCACCTCGGTGCGGGAGCCGTAGTTCAGGGCGAGGACGAGGGTGTAGTCTTCGAACTTCTCGGTCGCCTTCACCGTCTCGCGCAGGAGCCGTTGCACGCCGGTGGGCAGGTCGTCGGTGCGCCCGATGGTGCGCAGCCGCACGCGGTCGCGCACGAAGGTCTCGAGCTCCTTGCGCAGGTAAAACTCCAGCAGGCCCATCAACGCCCCCACCTCGTCCTGGGGGCGGTTGCGATTTTCGACCGAGAACGCGTAGAGCGTGAGCATCTTCACCCCGAGGTCGCGCGCCGCGAACGTCGTCGCCCGCACCGTCTCCACGCCGCGTCGGTGCCCCTCGATCCGTGGCAGGCCACGCTGCTTCGCCCACCGCCCGTTGCCGTCCATGATGATCGCGACGTGCGGCGGAGCTGGGGGTGTGGGTGCGGACATGAGGCGCCGCGAAGTTGGTAGTCGTCCCGGGGGATGACAAGCCGCCTTCACCCCGGTGGGTTGACGGTGCGCGGCCGGTGGTCACGGTGCGTTCCCATGAGCAAGCCCCTCACCGAAGCGGAGATCACGGTCGCCTTGCGCGGTTCGCCGGGCTGGTCCCATCAGCGCGACGCCTTGGAGCGCGAGTATCGATTCCCCGACTTCCGCGCCGCGCTCGCGTTCATGGTGCGCGCCGGATTCGAGGCCGAGGCGGTCAACCACCACCCGGAGTGGACCAACGTCTACAACCGGGTGAGCGTCCGGCTGACCACGCACGACGCGGGCGGACGCGTTACAGACAAGGACTTCGAACTCGCGCGTCGTTTCGACGCCGCCGCCGGCGTTTGAGCGGGCTCCGCGTCAGAGGCCGCGCAGGAAGTTGAACGTGCGGTCGATCTGGCCGGGCAGGGTCTCGTGTCCGAAGTCGGGGTACAGCACCAGATCCTTGGTCGACGTGATGCGGTTGTAGGCGGCGAACTGCGTGCTCGGCGGGCAAACGGTGTCCATCAGGCTCGTGAACATGAGCACGTCGGCGCGGATTCGCGGCGCCAGATGCTGGACGTCGATGTAACCCAGCCGGTTGAAGATCGCGGCCTCGCGCTCGTGCCTCGGGTCGAAGGCGCGGAAGAAAAGCCGCAGCTCCTCGTAGGCGTCCTTCGCGAGATCCATTTCCCAGACTCGCTGGTAGTCGCACAGAAAGGGGAAGACCGGCGCGGTGCGACGGATGCGCGGCTCCAGCGCGGCGCAGGCGAGGGCGAGCGCGCCACCCTGCGAGGCGCCCCAGCAGCCTACCCGTCCGGGATCGACCTCGGGCCGGGCCATCACGACCCGCGCGAGTTGCACGGTGTCGAGGAACACCTGCCGGAGGAGTAGTTTCGCGGGATCGGGATCCTCCAGCCCGCGGATAATATGGCCCCGGAGCGTGGGGCCGGCCACGCGCGTGGTGTCCTCCGATTTGCCGCCTTGGCCGCGGCAATCCATCGCCGCGAGGCAGATGCCCTCCGCGGGCCAGCCGAACTTGTCGAGCCAATCGCCGCTGTGCCCGGTGTAGCCGTGAAACTGCAGTACCGCCGGGTGCTTCACGCCGATCGCCGCGCGAGGGCGCAGGTACTTCGCGTAGATCCGAGCGCCGCCGACGCCGGTGAACCAGAGGTCGAAGCACTCGACGTGTTCCGAGCAGACGACGCCCGCGGGCTTGAGCTCCGGCCGCGGATCGGTCGCGGCCAATTCCTGGAGCGCGTGCTCCCAGTACGTGTCGTGATCCGCGGGACGAGGGTTGCGACCGCGGTATTCGCGCAATTTTTCGAGCGGCAGGTCGATGAGCGGCATGGTGAGGCGGGAGCGGGCGTGCGGCGGAAATGCCGCAGCCTCAAAAAACCCGGATGAACGAGCGCGGGCCGACGTCGATCAAGGGCGAGCCGGCCGGAGCCGGAGTGCTCCGGAGGAAGCGGCCTTTCTCGTCGAACACGGCGATTTCCCCGGGCCGGTCGGGCAGGGGGGCATGGTACTCGCGTTGATCGGAGTCGAACGCCAGCGCGGGGCCGGCGCGCCGCTCGAGTCTAACTTCCGCGACCTTTCGGCCCGTGAGGTCGTGGGCGGTGACGAGACGACCCTCTTCGCCTAGAACCAGCAGCACGTCCTTGACCATGTCGAAGGCGAGACCGGTGGCGTTCGGCACCGCGCCTTCGAGGGAAAGTTCGCCAAGGTATTTCCCGAGCCGCGTGCAGAAGGGCAGGTGACCAGGGGTCGGTCCGAGCATGTAAATGTAGCCGTCGCGCGGACGCACCGCGAGGTCCCCGGCGCCCTCGGGCGCGCCCTTGATCTCCAGCTCGCGCTTGATTGCCCGGGCGGGGCGGTCGACGACGCGGATGCGGTTGCCCGGCGCGAGACGCAGGAAGAAATGGTCGGTGTAGGGATCGTAGGCGAAGCCGGTCACGCGATCCTCCTCAGCGAGGAAGCTCGGCACCTCGGCTTTGTTGCTCGCTCCGAGGTCGAGCACGGGGCGTTCCCCGCCGGCCGCCAATGTGTACACGTGCAACGGACCGCGCGTGGCGCAGCCGCTGAACACGAGTGCGAGCGCGGACAGGGCCGCGGGGACCGCCGCCGGTTTTCGCGTTGCCCCGGGAAAGGACCAACCCGTCACTGCGCGCATGAAAGTCGCGTTCATCAGCGGTACCAGCATCGTGAATTCTACCCTGTTCTCCGCGTGGGAGACGGCGAAGGTCGAGACCAATCACGGCCCGGTGACCTTCCGGCGCCGCGGCGACCACGTTCTCCTCAACCGCCACGGCTTCGGCACGCCGCTGCCGCCGCACTCGATCAACCATCGTGCCAACATCGCCGCGATCTCCGCGTTGGGCTTCCGCGACGTCGTCTCGCTCAACTCGGTGGGTTCGCTGCGGCCGGAGCTTCCGCCCGGCACCTTTGTGTCCTGTTCTGACTACGTGTGCCTGCAACAGGGGCCGGCGACCTACTTCGACGACGAGCTCAAGGGCGGGGCGCCCGGGA
>JBEGJD010000230.1:0-8822 GCA_041184765.1 Verrucomicrobiota bacterium
CGGTGTGCCGTGGCGCACTCCGCCGCCCACTCGAGCGCCGCCTTGCGCTGCTCGCGCACCTCGGCGGCCGAACCCGCGAACTCGAGGAGGATCACCGGACGCCCCGCTTGCCCGGGAAAAACTACCCGGCCTGTCGCCCGCTCGGCGCACAACACGCTCCCACGGTCGAGGTACTCGCAAATCGCCGGCTGCACGCGCCGCCGGAAGAGCGCGAGCGCCGCCTGGAGGGCCGCGGGTTCATCGCGGAACGACGTGAGCAGCGTCCAGCGCTGCGCCGGACGTGGGATCAGCTTCAAGACCGCGCCGGTCACCACGCCGAGCATGCCCTCGCTGCCGATCCAGAGATCCCGCAGGTTGAAACCGGCCGAGAACTTCTTTGTCGCCGTGCCCCACTGCACCGCCTCGCCGGTCGGCAGGAAGCCGCGCAGGGCCACGACGAAGTCGCGCGTGACGCCATACTTACCCCCGTGCATCCCGCCGGCATTGCATGCGATGTTGCCGCCGATGGTGCAATATTCGCGGGAGGACGGATCCGGCGGATAGAACCACCCCGCCCCGTCGGCCGCCCGCTGGATGTCGCCGACAACCGCGCCGGCGCCGACGTGCGCCATGCCGGCCTCACCATCGATCGCGATGCGGTTTAGCGCCCGCATGTCGAGCACCCAACCTCCACGGCGCGGGGCGGCCGCCCCCGTGAGCGTCGTACCGCGGCCCCTTGTAGTTACCGGTACCCGGAGTTGATTCGCCAGCTCCAGCACGACGCCGACCTGCTCTTCCTTGCGGACGCGTACGACCGCCTCGGGATGGAACAGGATCTTGCTGCTATCAAAACCCGCCTCGCGCAACGAGGCGGCATCGGTCGCCACCACCGTGGCGCCCAACCGGCGTTTCAATCGCGACGTCGCGCGCGCATGGGAACTCATGCGTGAAACGTGGCGCCGCGCTGTCGACGGGGCAACCCCGCGGAGAGGGGTCGGAGGGCAATAGGGATCGAGGGAGTTAGCGAGAACCCGCGCCATGCGGAATCCCCTCCGCTGCTCGAGCCTCGGCATGGATCGGGGCGAACAGCGCCCGCTTCATGTCAACCACCGCCGACCTCGCTTCGGAAAGCAGCGGATGCTTCCGAATGTTCGAGAATTCCGTGGGCACCTCAGGCTCGGTGAATAATGACGTTCACCGCGCTGGGATAGCTGACAGCTGTCGGTTCAGGGCGCACCGCCTGCACCGAGCGGGTAAGCCGGCTTCCACGGCCACGGCACTGCGTGCGTGCGCACCGCCCACCTCTCCCACGTCGCGATCATCTCGCGGAGTTTCTCCGGGTGCGTCGCGGCCAGGTTGCGCATTTCAGTGCGATCCTTGGCGATGTCGTAAAGCTCCCACGGGCCCGCGGTATCCTTGGCCACCAGCTTCCAGTCGCCGATCCGCAAAGCACGGTTGCCCTCGTGTTCCCAGAACAGCGCCTCGCGCTCGACCGGACGCCCCGCGAAGGCCGGCGCCAGGCTGCGCCCTTCCATCGGCTGCACGCGGCGCCCGTCGCGCTCCTTAGGATACGTGGCACGTCCGACGTCGACGCACGTCGCCATGATGTCGATGAGGTGCCCCGGCGTCGCTTCCAGCGCGCCGCGTCGCATGATGCCGCGCGGCCAATGCGCGATCAGCGGCGTGCTGATGCCGCCCTCGTGCATCCAGTGCTTGTAGAGACGGAAGGGCACGTTGGACACGTTCGCCCACGCCTCGCCGTAGCCGACGTTACTCTCGGCTGGACCGGGCATCGGCAGAGGCCCCTTGGCCTTCGCCTTGCCGCCTCCCCCGCCCCGCCCGTACGGCTCGGCGCACGCGCCGTTGTCCTGCAGGTAGAGGATCAGGGTGTTTTCAAACTGCGCATTCGCCTTCAACGCGGCGATCAACCGGCCGATGCCTTGGTCCATGTTGTCGAGCATCGCCGCGTACACCTCCATGCAGCGCGCCTCCCAGTCCTTGCGCTCCACCTTGCTCCAGTCACCAACCGGCGTCGGGATCTCCCAGCGCGGGTCGATCAGCCCGAGTTTCCGCATCCGTTCCAGCCGCGCCCGGTAAACGGGCTCGTAGCCGCCGTCGTATTTCCCGGCGTATTTCGCGATGTCGGCCGGCCGCGCGTGCATTGGCCAATGCGCCGCCGTGTAGGCCAGATAAAGGAAGAACGGACGCCCGGGCGTCTGGCGCGCGTGGTCGTTCACAAAGCGCACCGCGTGGTCGCTGAAGGCGTCGGTGAGATAGAAGTCCGTCGAGGGGTAGTCCGGATCCGCGTCGAACGGAACGCGCCGATTGTCGCGCGTGATCTCCGGTGGTTTGAAGAAACTAGAGGCGCCTCTCAGGATGCCGTAGTAGCGGTCGAAGCCGCGCTGGAGGGGCCAGTTGTGGCGCGAGGCGTCCTCCTCGATGTCCTTGGTCACGTGCCATTTTCCGACGGCATAGGTGCCGTAACCCGCGCCGCGCATCACCTCGCCGATCGTCGCCGTGTCCGCCCGCAGGTCGCCGGCATACCACTCGTTGATCATCGTGTTAGCGCTGTAGGGGGCCCGGTCCGTCATGTAACCGACGCCGGCTTGGTGCGGATAGAGTCCCGTGAGCAGCGACGCCCGCGTGGGACAGCAGCGCGCCGTGTTGTAGAACTGCGTGAAGCGCAGTCCGCCGGCGGCGAGCGCATCGAGATTTGGCGTGGCGATTTCACCGCCGAAGCAGCCCAGGTCGGAATAGCCGACGTCGTCGCTCAGGATGACAATCACGTTCGGGCGCGGATCAGCGCCGTGGGCGGTCAGCAACCCCGCCAGCGTGAGCGCGGCGGAAACGAGGAGTTTGTTCATGGGGCGTGCCGGGCGGTTCATTGCTTTTTCTTTCCAGCCTTCGTGGGAGGTTCCGCACGCCGCGGATCGGAGAGCAGCCGCGGCTCCCCGAACGTGCGTCCTTCATCCCCGTTCGCCTTCATCCACGCGGTTACTTCGCCGCGCAAACCCGCCAGGCGCTCCGCGTGCGCCGGGTCAGCCGCGAGATTCCGGAGTTCCAAGGGATCGGCCCGCAGGTCGTAGAGCTCCTCGGCCGGGCGCTCATGGTAGCGGCGCACCACGTTGGCCGCGGCCGCATCCGTCTTCGCCTTGTCCTGCCAGCTTCCGAAGTAGCCCGGGCCGTCGCGCGCCTGCCCGAGATCGACATGGGTGGAGAAATAATACTCGGGGTGCAGGTTGCGGATGTATTTCCAGTCCGCGGTACGCACGCTGCGGATCGGGTAGATATTGAACCGCCCGTCGGCGCTGTGCGTGGTGAAAATGCGATCCCGGTGCTGGGCCTGATCCCCACGCAAGACAGCCGCGAACGACCGGCCATCGATCCCGTCGGGCGGCCGGCCACCGGCCACGTCGACCAGCGTCGGCAGGAGGTCGATCCAGCTCACCATCGCGTCGGTGCGTGAGCCCGCCCGCGTGCGACCCGGCCAGACTGCGATCATCGGAGTGCGTATACCGCCGTCGTAGCAGCTCCATTTCCCGAACGGCCATTGCGCGCCGTGGTCGGAACTCGTGACAAAAAAAGTTTCGGCGCCGAGCACCTCGCGGGCCGCGTCGTAGACTTCACCCAGCTCCCGATCCATCCGACCCACCGCCGCGTAATAGGTGGCGCGTGCCTCGCGGGTCTTCGGGGTGTCCACGTGATTCGCCGGAACCGTGACATTCTCCGCCGTGTACCCCTCACCGGTGGCCGGCCACGGCACGTGGGGCCAGTTGGACCCGACAAATAGACAGAGCGGCCGGGCGTCACGCCGGGCGCGCAACCACGCGATGGCGGCGGAGACCGCGATGTCCTCGTGGAATTTATCGTGGGCGAAGTGGTCGAATCCGTAGTCGCCCGTGTGCTGGTAATGGGAGACCTTGCCGAAGGAGACCACCTCGTAGCCGAGTTCTTTCAGATACGCGGGGAGCTTCTTGATCTCGGCGCGCGGTTTCGAGTGGTTGGCCTCGGCGCCGTTGCGCGCCGGCATCAGGCCCGTGAGCAGCGCGGCGCGGCTTGGCGCGCAGCTGGGAGAAGCAACAAACGCGCGGTCAAATGTCAGACCCGCGGCCGCCAGCCGTTCCATGTTGGGCGTCTTGATGTCCTTCGCGCCATAGGCGGAGGAATCACGCAGCCCGTGGTCATCCGAAAGAAAGATCACCATGTTCGGTCGCGCCGGCGCAGCGACGGAATGGACGGAAGCGATGACGCTCAGGATCGCGACGAGGGGCGGAAATACGGGGCGCATAGCTAAAGCGTGCGAGATCCGCCGAACGCGTCACCCCCGAACTTCAGGCGCCGTCAACCGCGCGGCGCCGGCCAGAAGACCGATGGCGGAATCCGACATCGGTGCGACATTGCGGGATGAAAGCGCGTCTCCCGAACGCGATCCGCCCGCGCATCGTGGCGATCCTTCTCGCCGTGGCGTCGATCGCGACGGTGTCAGTCCCGGCGGGGAGCGCCGCACCGCCGGAGTCGGCCAACACCAGCAAGGTTAACCTCATCCGGATCGAGGGAGCGATCGGTCCGGCCACCGCCAGTTACGTGGAGCGCGCGGTGCGGCACGCGTCCGAGGCTGGCGCCCGGTGCCTCGTCGTGCAGATCGACACGCCCGGCGGTCTGCTGGATTCAACCAAGGCGATCGTGCAGTCCTTCTACGGGTCCGGCGTGCCAGTGGTGGTTTACGTCGCGCCCACCGGGGCGCACGCAACCAGCGCAGGCTGCATCATCGCGCTTGCCGCCGATGTCGCCGCGATGGCCCCGCACACCAGCATAGGTGCGGCGCATCCGGTCGAGCTGGGAGGCATGGGAGAGAACAAACCCGACAGCATCATGACGAAGAAGCTGGAGAACTTCACGGTGAGCTACGTAGAGGCCATCGCGGCGAAACGCCGCCGCAACGTGGAATGGGCGGCCGCTTCGGTGCGCGACAGCGCGAGCGTGACGGCGGAAAAGGCGCTCGAGCTGAAGGTGATCGACCTGATCGCGCCCGACGTCCCTTCCCTGCTCGCGCACCTTGAGGGACGCGAGGCCGGCGGCGCCGTCCTTCGCACCGCCGCGGCGCAGGTGGTCGAGATCCCGCTCCTCGCACGGGAGCGCGTGCTGCAATCCCTCTGGCGGCCGGAGGTGATGTTCGTGCTGATGCTGGTCGCGATCTACGGGATCATCGGCGAGCTCAGCAATCCCGGTGCCATCCTGCCCGGCGTCGCCGGGGCGATCGCGCTCATCCTCGCGTTCTACATGGCCTCGATTCTGCCCGTGAGCACGGCGGGATTGAGCCTGCTCGCGCTCGCGGTGCTCCTGTTCGTGGCCGACCTGTTCGCCCCGACCCATGGCGTGCTCACCGTCGGCGGCATCCTGTCGTTCGTGCTGGGCGCACTACTCTTGTTCGAGGACGCCGGCCCCGCCTTTCGCCTGCCGCTCGCGATGGTGATTCCAGCCGCGATCGTAACCGCGCTGTTTTTCGCCTTCATCCTAGGAGCCGGCCTGCGTGCGCAGCGCCTGCCCGCGCGGGTCGGACGCGAAGCGCTGCCTGGCACGACCGGTGAGGCGCTCACGATGGTCGGCCCCGACACCGGCTGGGTGACGGTGGATGGTGAAACCTGGCACGCGCGCAGCGACGAGCCGGTCGAGCGTGGACAGGGAGTCATCGTGACGGCGGTCGACGGTCTGATTCTTCGCGTGAAACCCGCCAATACGGAGGTCCCATGAACACCAAGGTCTGGATCGACATCCTCGCGTGGCTGCTGCCGGCAGCCATCATCGCCATCGTGGTGCTGCCCTCGGCAATCCGCATCCTGCGCGAGTACGAGCGCGGGGTGGTTTTCCGGCTGGGCAAACTGCTCCGTGCGAAAGGCCCTGGGATCGTACTCCTGATCCCCGTGGTTGACCGCATGGTGCGGATGGATCTTCGGGTCGTGACGGTCGACGTGCCGAAGCAGGAGATGATGACGCGGGACAATGTGCCGGTGACGGTCGATGCAGTCGTCTATTTCCGCGTCGTGGACCCCGAGGCGGCCGTCGTGAAAGTGGAACATTACCTCAAGGCGAGTTCGCTGATCGCGCAAACCACCCTACGCAGCGTGATCGGCCAGGCCGAACTCGACGACCTGCTGGCGAAGCGCGACAAGATCAACCAAACGTTGCAGGAGATCATCGACCGCCACACCGACCCGTGGGGGGTCAAGGTCACCGCGGTGGAGGTGAAGGACGTCATCCTGCCCGATGACATGAAGCGCACGATGGCACGGCAGGCGGAGAGCGAGCGCGAGCGGCGGTCAAAGATCATCAACGCGGAAGGCGAGTTCCAGGCCGCCGAACGCATGGTGCAGGCCGCGGCGGTGATCAGCCGAGAACCGATCGCCCTGCAGCTGCGGTACCTTCAGACCATGCGGGAGATCTCGAGCGAGCACAACACCACCACCTTCCTACCCCTGCCACTGGAACTGTTCGCACCGTTCCTCCGGGGAGGAGCCCCCAAGCCATGAACACGAGAACCGGACTCTGGATCGACCGTGACGGCGCTTCAGTCGTGGTTTTCAACGGCGCGCAGCAGCGGGTGCGCACGATTCAATCCAATGTGATCAGCCAGCCCCGGCGTGGAAGTGACACGCCGACCGGCAAGCGGTTTGACGCTCATCACATCGCGGCCGACGCCACCCGCTTCCGCACGCATGAGAGTGAGCTGCGGGTCTTCTTCGATCGCGTGCTGGCAGAGCTGCCCGGTGCGGGAGAGCTTCTCGTCTTGGGACCGGGTCGCGCCAAAGGGGAGTTCCTCAAGCACCTGCGTGCGGCCGGCTGGGCCGGACGCCTTCTCGCAGTAGAGCCGGCCGAGAAAATGAGCGACCGGCAGCTGATTGCGGTTGTGCGCGAATACTTCCGCGGACCGCGGGAACCCCATCCTCCCGCCTACCGACCTTGGTACACCTCGGCCAACGCGAGCAGGATCGCCTCAAGTTCCTTGAAGTAGGCTTCCTCCGCCAACTTGGCCTTGCGCGAACGCAGATCCGACAGACGCCGCTCAAGATCATCGCGCCGCGCGCGGGCTTCGGGAGAAAGCGCTTGTTCGGCCGCGCTGCGGACGAGGTGCAACTGGTGGGCGCGCGTGCCGTCCACCGCGGCACCCTCGGACGAACGCTTCACGGCCAGAACCCCGCGAAACCAGTCCGGCGGGGTGCCGAGACCGTCCCCGTTATCCTCGACGAGCGGATGCTCGGTCGCGAGTCGCCCCTCGGTCTTGTAAAACTCAGCCGTGCGGTTCGCAGCGCTCAGGAAGGATTCGAGCAGCGAGACCTGGCCGTCGCGATCAAGGTCGCTCGCCGGGTCGGCCAGCGCCTCGGCGAAGTATTTCCCGAAGCGGGTGTAGTTCTGCTCGTTACCGCTGCGGGTTGCACTTACGACCACCCGGCCAGGCGCCGCCAGCTTTGCGATGAACGGTGCGCTGGACGATGTGGTGTGCACCACCGCCACCGGCCGGCTGAAGGGTTTGAGCCACTCCCCAAGTTCGGCCGCGGAGACGTCGGGGCCTCGCAGGTTGAGCTTCGCCTCGCGCCCGTCGAATGTGCCGTGACCGAGGAGCACGATCCAGAGCTCGGCCGCTCCGTCGCGCGGTTCCTCCGCCAGAGCTTCGCGCAGGCGGTCGCGGTCGGCCGGGGCGATACCATCGCCCTCGCGTCCGATCACGGAAAGGCGCGCCCGGGCCGTCGCGCAGGTCTTGGTCCAAGCTTCGACCTGCGCGTCAAAAGCCGGGACGAACTCCGGTTCGCCGACCGCGCCGGCGACGAGGATCACGCGCGCCCCCGGGGATTCCGCGGCGGCCAGTGCGCGGGCCAGGCCAAGCGAAATCAAAAACACCCTGAGAAACCGGCTCATGGCATCCCCCTCCAACGCCGCAGGCCCCATTCGGCGAGTAGACAGGCCACCGCGAGCGCGAACACCCACGGCGTATGCCAAGCGGGGTGGGACCAAGTCTCCATCACAGGTGCCCGCAGGTCGGGCAACCGGCGCACGAAGGCATCCAGATCCTCGGCGCGAACGACCTCGCCGCCCGTCTTCCGTGCGATCGTCTCCAGTTGGGCGACATTGGGCGCAAGCGACCGGAACTCCTCCGCCGCCAGATCCGAACTCCACCCCGTTTCCGCGCGACCCAGTTCCGCGCCGGCGTGGTTTTTCACCTGCGCGACTGCCCGGAAGCCTCCGTCTTGCCGCGGCACGTAGGTCAATTGGTAAAGCCCGGGTTCCGCGGGGTCGGCTTCGGCCTCAAGGCGGATCGGAGCGACGGCGACAGCTCCCGCAATCGCCACCGGCTCCACCGAAACTGTCACGACGGCATCATCGACCGGCTGAAACTTCTCGTCACGCACCCGCACCTGCAGGCGCACCGCGCCATTGGCGTCGGCCACCACGGGTTCGGCAGTGGCTTGGACCCGCAAGGGAACATCCGTGATCAGCCAGCGAACCAATTGCCGCCACGCGCGCTCGAGGTCCTCCCGCGCCGCCGGGTCGCGCATGCCCCAGCGCCAGAAATCGCCCACCATGAGCGCCCCGGTGCGCCCGCGACCGAAACGCTGCACGGCGAGCGCCGGATGCTCGCCTCCTTTTTCGTCGCGCACGGACGCGATGACACTCGCACCGGGCTTAAGCGCGCGCACGCGGTTCAGGACCTCGAACGCCGGCATCGCGTCCAGCCGCGCACGCTCGTCGCCCTCGTTGTCCCGCAACCGTGCCCACGGCTGCAGCCACCCTTCGCGGGTAAGTTGGAAATGCACCTTGCCCGGCGGGTTCGCCCCGCCCTCCTCGAGGTC
>JBEGJD010000231.1:0-6133 GCA_041184765.1 Verrucomicrobiota bacterium
GCCAGCGCGAGCACCGGCACGAAGACCAGCAGCAGCTGGCCGCGAAACGTGCGGAGCGGCAGCCTCACTTGTAGCCGCTGCCCGCTGCCTCCGGCGCGCGCCGCACGCGGCGATCGACCCCCAGAGTGAGCGCAATGACCTGAGTGGCGGAACCCGCCCCTTCCACCGTCACCTCACGCGTCAGCGTCGCTTTCACGCGGGGATGCCAGACCTCGAGCCGGTGGCGTCCCGGTGGTACACCGATGATGAGCGCCACGCCATCGTCGCCGCTGCGGGCGAAGTGCGGCGTGGCGAGGACAACGATGTAGGCCGACATCCAGTCGTGGATGTTGCAGCCGAGGCTCACCACGCCCGGCTGATCGAAAAGCACGGGCTCGCGCGGCTCGCCGCGGTAAAGCGGCAGGTCGAATTTCTTCGCGCGCGAAACGGAGAATACATGGTGCTGCACGGCGTCCCGGTTGGGAAAAGTCACGCGGGTGCCCACGACCACCGGTGTCACGTGGGGCCGGAACTCCTCTCCTTCCTGCAGCACCGCGACCGGCTCGGCGGGAGGTTGGACGGCCGGCGCGGCGTCGAGCGGCGTGAGCGAAGCCACGGCGTCCGCGACGGGCGCACCCTTGGGATCGCGCACCTCGACGCGGATTTCGCCCGCGGTCGCGGCTGCCGGCACGGCGACGAGGATCGCCAGGAGTCTCTTCAACGGGCGGGGCATGGTCAGAGGTGCCGCCCAAGGCTGAGCGACAGGTTGCGGTTCAGGTAGCGGACGGCCCCGCGCTCCGTGTCTCGGTATTCGGCAGCGGCTGAAAGCGTGTGGCGCGGGTCGAGGCTGTGGCTCGACTCCAACCGCCACGACACCGTGCGCGCGTCGATGATGTACGACATCATCGGGCGTTCGCGGTCGAACGTCGTCAGCAAACCCGTCGCGCGGCCCTCGCGCAGGATGTCGGGTCGCGGAGGTGTGGCGTACGCGAGAACGTCGCCGCGGCGGCCCGCGACCGAAGCGGTCAATCTCCAGCCGGGGGCCGCTTCCCACTCAAGGGCGAGGATGGTCTCGCGGCCGGTGCGGTCGAAGGCCACCGCGCGGGCATCGTGGCGGGCATGCTCATGACGCGCGCGGATGACCCATTCGGGGGCCAGACGCTGCCGGGCGGTAAGCGCGAGCAGACCCAGTCGGCCGCGTCGCCCGGATTCGCGGGCGCCCATCCACTCGCCGGCTCCTTCGAGTGCGAACGTCGGCGCGAAGGCGCCGAGCCCGAATTTCCGTTGCCAGGTGACGCGCGCGCCCACCCCCGCGCGGTCGAGACCGTCAAAACGGGGCCACGCCTCGGCCCGGGCGGACAGCGTGGTGAGCAGGGTGTCGTCCCTTCCCAAGGGCTGGCGGCGCGAGGTGCCCAGTTCGGCGCCGAGTTGCAGAGCGCCGATGATCTCGTTGGCGCGGTTGGCGTTGGTGATGTTGCTGTTCCACGCCGCGGCGGTGCCGGCGCTGGGCAGCCACGAGGGGCCGGCGGTGGCCGTGGCCGCGAGGAGGGCGGTAAGGAAAACGGAGCGGATCACAGCAGGGGACGAAGGATTTTCCACACCGTGTCGGCCATGACGGCGTGACCGGAGGGGTTGGGGTGGATGCGGTCGCCTTGGTTGAGTTCGGCGACCCCGCCGACTCCTTCGAGGAGAAACGGGATCAAGGTCACGCCCGTCTTTTTCGCCACTTCCGGGAAAACGCGTCCAAACGCCGCCGCGTGCTCGGGGCCGAGTTCCGGCGGCATCTGCATCCCGGCGAGAACGATCCTCGCGGCGGGCTGGCGCCGGCGCACGCGCTCGATGATTTCCTCGAGGTTGGAGCGCATGAGAGCGGGGCTGATGCCGCGGAGACCGTCGTTGGCGCCGAGCCCGAGCACGAAGAGGTCGGGCGGCGTGCGAAGCGTCCAGTCGATGCGGCGCAGGCCGCCCGCGGTCGTTTCGCCGCTGAGGCCGGCGTTGACCACGCGCCAAGGCAGACCGGCGGCGCGGATGCGCGCCTGGATGAGGGCTGGATAGGCCTCGGCGGCCGGGTCGGCCAGGCCGTAGCCGGCGGTGAGGCTGTCACCGAAGAAAACGAGGGTTTTCTCGGCTGGATTCCCGGCGGCGCGCGCCAATCCGGCCAAGGCTAGAACCGCGGCGAACAGCCCGGGGAAATACCCGCGCGTGAGCACGGCGGAGGATTTCTGCGTCGTTTTCGGCATTTTGGTGTATGTTCGCCCGAAATCCATGAGTGCTCAGGCGATGTTGAAAGTCGAGCGGCTGACCAAGGCTTACGATGCGGCGGGACACCGGCTGACGGTGCTCCGCGACGTGAGCTTCCAACTGGAGGCGGGTGCGACGCTGGCGATCGTCGGGCCGAGCGGAAGCGGCAAGACGACGCTGCTCGGCCTGTGCGCCGGCCTCGACCAACCCTCGGAGGGCACCGTCGAACTGGCCGGCGAACCGATCGGGCGCCTGAGCGAGGATGCACGGGCGCTGGTGCGCAACGCGCACGTCGGTTTCGTGTTCCAGAACTTCCAGCTGGTTCCCACGCTCACGGCGCTGGAGAACGTGCTGGTGCCGGTGGAGTTGCGCGGGCAGGGCGGCGCGGCGGCCGAGGAGGAGGCATGCGGGCTGCTGGCGCGCGTGGGGCTCGGCGAACGGCGAGATCACTATCCCGTGCAGCTTTCGGGTGGCGAACAGCAGCGCGTGGCGTTGGCGCGGGCGTTCATGAACCGCCCCAAGATCCTTTTCTGCGACGAGCCGACGGGAAACCTCGACGGCGACACGGCGCACGCGATGGCCGACCTCATCTTCCGCCTCAACGAGGAGAAAGGCACGACGCTGGTGCTCGTGACGCACGACCTCGAGCTCGCCCGCCGCTGCCGCCGCATCCTGCGCCTGAAAGCCGGCGCCGTCGCGAGCGACGAGACGGTCTGAGGGGTGCCCACCGGGGGTAGTAACCACGAAACACACCAAATCCACGAAAGGGCCGATGTCGCAGCTCGTCTACCCGGAGGAATCATACGCCATCATGGGCGCCTGCTTTGAGGTCTACCGGGACAAAGGGGCGGGATTTCTTGAGGCGGTCTTCCAGGAATGTCTCGAGATCGAGTTTTCGGAGAGAGGTGTTCCTTTCGAAGCACAGCCTAAGCTTTGCCTGGCCTACAAAGGGCGGCCTTTGAAGCAGACCTATACTCCTGATTTCGTCTGCTATGGTCGAATCATCGTCGAAATCAAAGCTGTGACCACGTTGTCCGACGAGCATCGCTCCCAACTTCATAACTACCTCCGCGCGACCCGTATGCGTCTTGGGCTGCTGGTGAACTTCGGCCATCATCCCAAGGTGGAGTACGAGCGCATCGTGATATGAACCGTAATTTTTTAGTGTCTTTCGTGTGTTTGGTGGTGGCCCCATGACCTTCATTCTCCGACTTGCCTGGCGGGACTCGCGCGCTTCGCGGCGGCGGCTCTTCCTGTTTTCCCTCTCCGTGGTGCTCGGTATCGCCGCGCTCGTCGCGGTGGGCTCGCTCGGGGCGAACTTAGCCCGGGCGATCGACGAACAGGCCAAGGGTCTGCTCGGCGCCGACTTGGTGATCACCAGCCGGGCGGAGCTGGGCGCGGCGCCGCGGGCACATCTCGATTCCATCGGAGCCGAGCAGGCGCGGGAGAAAAGCTTCTCGTCGATGCTGACCTTCCCCAAGGCCGACGATGCCGCGCGGCTCGTGAACGTCCGCGCACTCGAGGGCGCGTTTCCGTTTCATGGTGACTTCACCACGGTGCCGGCTGACGCACCGGCTCGCCTGCGGGCGGGCGGCGCGGTGGCGATCGTCGAGGAGACCCTGCTCCGCCAATACGGCGCCGCGGTGGGCGATCCCATCAAGTTGGGCCGGACCACGTTCACCGTCGTCGGCGCGTTGCAGCGGCTGCCCGGTGAGTCCTCGGCGGTTTCGGCGACTGTCGCGCCGCGGGCGCTCATCCCGTGGTCTGAACTCGAGGGCACGGGGCTTGCCGAGCGTTCGGTGCTCTTCCGTCACCGCACGTTTGTGCGGCTGCCCCAGGGGGTCGACCCGGCGGTGGTCGAGCGCGACATGCGGCGGCGTTTCATCGGCGAGGGCCTGGGTTTCGACACGGTGGCGGAACGCAAACGCAACCTCGGCCGCGTGCTGGAGAACATCGAGGCGTTCCTCGGGCTGGTCGGCTTCGTAGCCCTTTTCCTTGGTGCGATCGGCGTCGCCAGCGCGGTGCATGTCTACATCCGGCAGAAGGTCTCTACCGTCGCCGTGCTGCGCTGTCTCGGCGCAACGGCGCGCCAAGCCTTCGGCGTCTACCTCGTGCAGGGGACGGCGCTGGGTTTGGTGGGCGCGTTCCTCGGCGCGGTGCTGGGCGTCCTGGTGCAACTGGCCTTGCCGGGGTTGCTGCGCGACGTGCTGCCGATCGACGTGGTCTTCTTCATCGCGTGGCCCTCCGTGTTGTGGGGCATGGGAGCGGGTCTCGTCATCTCACTGCTGTTCACGCTGCTGCCTCTCCTGGCCGTGAGGGATGTCTCGCCGTTGGTGGCGCTGCGTTCGGCGTTCGCCGAGCGGGCGGGCGGGGCCGCCGACCCGTGGCGGATTGCCATCCTCGGTTTTATTGTGATCGCCGTCGCCGGCTTCGCGGTCTGGCAGACCGGTCGTTTGCGGGAGGGTTTGGCCTTCACCGCGGCGCTCGCCGCCGGCTTTGGCGTGCTGGCGGGACTCGCCCAGCTGACCGCGTGGGTCGCGCGTCGCTGGTTTCCCCGACGCGCGCCCTATGTTGTCCGCCAAGGCGTCGCCAATCTCCATCGCCCGCAGAACCGCACCGTGCTGCTCCTGCTTTCGCTTGGGCTGGGCACGTTCCTCATGCTGACGCTGTTTCTCACGCGGACGACGTTGTTGCGTGAGATTCAGGTTTCCGGAGGCGCCGGGCGCGCAAACCTCCTCTTCTTCGACATCCAGGACGACCAGATCGAGGGGCTGAAACGCACGGCCGCGGCGGCCGGAGCCCCCGTCACTGTGCACGCGCCGATCGTCACGATGAAGATTGCTTCGGTGAAGGGGCGCCCGGTGGAGGAAATAATCCGTGAAGGCTCCGTCCGCCGTCCAACGGTGAAATCGGAGCCGGGGGCGGTCCCGGAAGGCGAGGCTGCGCCAAGCGGACGCGTTGGCAGTGAGCGCAGTGAGCGCGACGGACGAGGGGGAAAGAAAGGAGATTTCGTCCGCGGCGGCGGTGCGGCCGCGTGGACCCTGCGCCGGGAATACCGATCGACCTACCGGTCGAACCTGGAGGGTTCGGAGCGGCTGGTGGCGGGTTCATTCACGGGCCGCGTCGAACCAGGCGAGGCCGTGGTGCCGATTTCCCTCGAGGAGGGACTCTTCCGTGAGATGCGACTGCAACTGGGCGACGAGATCGAGTGGGATGTGCAGGGAGTGCCGATCCGCACGAAGGTCGGCAGCGTGCGCGGGGTGGAGTGGCGGCGGATCGAGCCGAACTTCTTCGTCGTCTTCCCCGAGGGCGTGCTCGAACCCGCGCCCAAGTTTCACGTCGCCGCCATGCGCGCGAACGACCCGGATCATTCGGCACGCGTCCAGCGTGCGGTCGTCGCGGCTTACCCAAATGTCACCGCGATCGACCTCGCGCTGGTTTTGCGGACCGTCGACGAAATCTTCAGCAAGGTAGCCTTTGCGATCGAGTTCATGGCGGCTTTCACGGTCCTGACCGGTGTGATCGTGCTGGTGGGCGCGATCCTTACCGGTCGCTACCAGCGCATTCGCGAGACCGTGCTGCTGCGCACGCTCGGCGCCACCCGGCGGCAGCTCATCGGCATCCAGCTGGTCGAATACTCGATCCTGGGAGTGCTGGCCGCGGTGGTCGGTGGGGGCCTGGCGGTCGCGGGCAACACCCTGTTGGCGCGTTTTATCTTCAACCTCGAGCCGGGCCTCTCGTGGGGCGTGCTGGCCGGCGGCGTGCTCTCCGTGTGCCTGGTCACCGTTGTGACCGGATTCCTGACCAACCGCGGGATCACGCGGCACCCGCCTCTCGAGGTCCTGCGCCAGGAGACGTGAACCGGCGCCCCGAGGCGGGTTGATGGTTTGACGGCCGGCCCGCGCGCCCGATG
>JBEGJD010000232.1:0-3377 GCA_041184765.1 Verrucomicrobiota bacterium
GTAGACGAATGCGGCGCCCCCGACCATGAGGCCGAGGACGGCGAGCAACTGGAGCAGGTCCAGTCGCGCCGGGCGTTCGTTAAGCGGGGTGCCGAGCATCATTTCAATTTTGCGCCAGCGGGGCCGGGTTGGCGCGCGCCGACTGTTCGCGTTTCTGGAGCGCGAGGTAAATCTCCCTGGCGATGGGCGCGCAGGTGCCGCCGCCGGAACTCCCGCTCTCCACCATCACGACGACCACGTAGCGGGGGTTTTCATACGGCGCGAACGAGGTGAACCATGTCGTGTGGTCGGTCACCTGGTTGCGCGCGTCCATGATCTGCGCGGTGCCGGTCTTGCCGCAGACGCGGAATCCGGGAACCTGCGCGGCGCGCCCGGTGCCATCGGCATCCTCCACGTCGGCGAGCATCGCGGCGCGGACGATCTCCAGCGAACGCGGCTTCACGCCGAGGTCGTCGCGCACGCGGCCGGCGGGAAAAGTTGTCGGCGGCTGGCCGGTGCCGGCGAGCGGCTCCAGCCGGTCCACGAGGCGCGGCCAGAGGACTTTGCCGCCGTTGGCGATGGCGGCGGTCATGATCGCCATCTGGACGGGCGTGACACTGATCTCGCCCTGACCGATGCAAGCGTTGGCGGTGTCGCCATCAGACCAGCCGGAGCGGAGGCGGGCGGGCTTGGGGAAAATTCCCGGCGTCTCCTGGCCGCGCGGAAGCAGGCCGGTGCGTTCGCCGAGATGCAACCGCGCGCCGAGTTGGATGATGCCCGCCATGCCGGTGCGGAGGCCGGCGTTGATGAAGTAGGAGTTGCTGGAAAGCTTCAGCGCGCGGCGGAAATCGTAGGCGCCCGGCGGGGCGGTGTCCTCGATCTTACGCCGCCCGATATAGATGCACCCGCGCCCGGCCCGAACGGGGTCAGCCTGGACGTTGTGGATTTCGGAGGGGTTGAGGCCGGCTTCGAGGGCGGCAAGGCCGACGAGAGTCTTGAAGACGGAGCCGGGCGCGTAGTTCTCCTGGAGGGCGCGGTTGATCTGGGGGCGCAATTTTTCGTCGCTCAACTGTTCCCATTGCGCGTGAGAGATGCCCTTCACAAAATTGTTCGGGTCGAACACCGGCGAGGAAGCGAGCGCGAGGAGGTCGCCGCGCTTCGGGTCCATCACCACCACCGCGCCGCGCGTGTTCGGGCCGTAGCATTGCAGGGCGCGCTCGGCGGCCTGTTGGATGGTGAGGTCAATGGTGAGGACGAGATTCTGGCCGGGCGCGACGGGAGTGAGGACGTTTTCGGACTGGCGATAGCCGAGGTGGTTGACGAGGACGGATTTGGCCCCGGCTTCGCCGCGCAGTTGCGGGTCAAAGGCGGCTTCGATGCCGATGATGCCGCGCCAGTCGGGCAGGCGGTGGTTGAAAAAGGCTTCTTCCCCTTCGGCGGAACTGTCATCGCGGCGGACATAGCCGAGGAGGTGGACGGCGGTGGGGCCGAAGGGATAGACGCGCCCGGCCTGCGTGTCCACGGCGAGCCCCGCCGGGAGATCCGGATGCTCCTCCACGCGGGCGATCTGCGCGCGGGTGAGGTTCGGCACGACGGTGAGCGGCAGAGCGAGGTGGGTCTCGTAGTGCCTGCGGAATTTCTCGGGGTCGAGCGTGACGGCCGACTGGAATTCGCCGGTGACGGCAGCGACGACGTTGCTGACGACGGCGTAACGGGTGGCGCGGGCCAGCTCGCTGCGTTGGTCGCGCTTGAGTTTGAGGCCGGCTTTTTTGCAGGCGGCGATGCGGGTGTTGAAGGCGCGCTGGAACGCGGGGCTGAATTCCTCGAGGTAGAGGCTGAGGTGGTAGCTGGGCTGGTTTTCGGCGAGCGGCGTGCCGTTGCGGTCGAGGATTTTGCCGCGCGGCGCCGGGACGCGCACGGTGCGGCAGGACTGGGTCTCCAGCTTGGCCTCATAGAACCGGGCGCGCACGACCTGCACCCACCAGAGGCCGATGAGCAACACCGCCAGACCGCCAAAGACGCCCGTGGCCAGCAGGCGCAGGCTCGGGTCGCTCTTTTTCAGTTGGTCGAAAATCAGCATGGGCGGTTAACCACGAATGGACCCAAATCGACACGAATACAAACCCATGACGAATGGCGAAGCTCGGATGACGCTTGAATGACTCCTGTCGAAGGCCAAATTCCAAAGCGCGCCGGCCAGACGTTGCGCCGCAGCCGGGCGGGCTGAAGCAAGACGGTTTAGGCCTTCGTCATTTCCAGGCGCGGCTTCAATCCGGGGTAATCCGGGGCGAATGAATTCGGGTTTATTCGTGTTCATTCGTGGTTAAAAACGTCCGCGCCGGATCTGGCGGTCGGGACGGAAACTGGTCTCGGTCAGGGGGCGGTAAAAAAACGCGCCGCGGATGAAAGCGAACAGGCGGAACATCACCGGCGTCACCAGGCCGCCGCCGAGACTCATCACGAGCCATTGCCAGAGCGTGCCCCAGCCGACGAACGGCGCATGCCCGCCGGTGAACAGCAACAGCAAAGTGAGCAACGGGGCGGCGGCACTCGCGGCCAGGCCGAGGATGAATTGCGCGAACAGCTGATCGCGCAGGATGAATTCGCGCTGGCGGTGGATGAGAAAGCCGATGCCAAAAAGCGGCAGCATGGAGATGCCGAGCGGGTTGGCGGAGAGCGCATCAAACGCGAGTCCGCCGCCGACGGCCAGCAGCGCCACGGTGGTCAACCCGCCGGTGAGGCTGGCGTAAACGACGAGCGCGGGCAGCAAATCAATTTGCGCGCCGAGCGAGCCGCGAGTGCCGCAGGCGGCCTGGAGGAACACGGCCACAAAAGCCGCGAGCAGGATGAGGATGGTGTTGATGGGATTCATGGGAACAGCACCCACACTTCCTCCAGCGCGCTCAGGTTGGCGGCGAGTTTGACGCGGGCCTCGGTGTAGAGGCCGAATTCGACGGCGCGGAAATCCACGATGGTGCCGAGCGGAATGCCCGCCGGGAAGATGCCGCCCTGGCCACTGGTGACGACATTCTGGCCGGGCGCGAGAATGGCGTTGCGCGAAAGGAAGCCGAGGTTGACGAGCGAGGGGTCCAGCACGGCGGCGCCGGCGTTGATGATGCCTTGGTCGCGGGCGGGATTCTGCACCAGCGCGGCGGCGCGGCAGGCGGGGTCGCCGAGCAGGATGACCTGGGCGCGGGTGAGGCTGACGGCGCCGATGCGCCCGACAAGGCCGTCGGGGGTCAGGACGGGCAGGTTTTCGCGGAGGCCATCGCGGCGGCCGAGGTCGATCTGGACGGTGCGCCACCAGTTGGCGGGTTCGCGGAGGACGACATTGGCGAGCTTGAGTTTCCACGGGGCGCGGGTCTGCCAGCCGAGGAGTTGGTGGAGCCGGGCGTTCT
>JBEGJD010000233.1:0-17149 GCA_041184765.1 Verrucomicrobiota bacterium
CAGCGCCGACGGACACCAGTGGAGCACGACGGCGTTCGCGACGGACTACATGGAAAAAAGCTTCGCGGGTTTCCCGCGCAGCTACCCCGACGGAATGGCGGAGGACGGCGCCGACGCCCTCGCCTACTCGCCGGCCGGATTCATTTGGGACAGCGCCCGCCGCCGCGGCGTGTCGGTCCGCAACTACGGCGAGTTCATGATTCCCGCGGTGACCTGGCGCGACGGACGCAAGGGCACGCCGGATTTCCTCGCCTGCTACCGCACCTGGCGCGACCGCACCAACGAGGCGATATTCGCCAGCAAACCCGCGCTTGAGAGCATCCGGCCGTTTTCGCCGACCGCCTACGTCGGCTGGGAAATGAGCGTGCCCGACCAGGCGCGGGCCGATTTCTTCATCAAGGAATTGCAGGAATTCGAGGCGCGCGGGGAGTTTCCGGGACTCACCCTGATTTGCCTGCCCAACGACCACACCAGTGGCACCAAACCAGGCACGCCCACACCCGCGGCCTGCGTGGCCGACAACGACCTCGCCTTCGGGCGCATCGTCGAGGCGCTCAGCCGATCCCGCTTCTGGCCCGAGATGGCCATCCTCGCGATCGAGGACGACCCGCAAGCCGGATGGGACCACGTCAGCGGCTACCGCACCACTGCCTATTGCATCAGCCCCTGGGCGCGACGCGGCTCGATCGTCAGCACCCAATACAACACCACGAGTCTGCTCCGCACGATCGGCCAGATCCTCGGCCTGCCGCCCATGAACCAATTCGACGCCAGCGCCGCACCGATGAGCGATTGCTTCACCGACACACCCGATTTCACGCCTTTCAAGGCGGTACCCGCCAACATCCCGCTCGACCAGATGAACCCACCGGCGAAGGCCATCACCGACCCCGTGCTGCGGGCCGACGCCATCGCCTCGGCCGGCATGAACTTCCGCGAGGTCGACAAAGCCCCCGAGGACGCGCTGAACCGCATCCTCTGGCGCGCGATGAAGGGCCCGCGCGCCCCTTACCCGGAGTGGGCGGTGACACCCGACACCGACGACTGAACGCAGCCGGTCATTCCACCGGCTCTTCCAGCCGCGCCGCCCGCCGCGCCTCCTCCGTCGCGACCTCCAGCAGGCGAATCTTCTCGCTGATGCAGCAGAGGTGGTAGGCCGCGAGGTATTCGAGCTCGTCGTCGGTCAGGCAATTGAGCCAGTCCAAGCGCTCGATTTCATCGAGGTAACGCAGCCCGTGCAGGGGGCAATCGATCGGGTTGGAACCATCGAACGGGCACTTGCACGAGAGCGCGAACGCGAGTCGCTCCAACCAGACGCGACGATCCTCCCGCGGACCGATTCGTCCGTGCAGGGAGTCCAGGCATTCAATCCCGAGAGTTGTCATACCACGCGGCCGGAAACCGGCGACGGCCACCGCCCTCCGTCCGTCGCACTGTAGCATGTTCTCCGCTTCCCGCTGCGCATATTTTGTCCGGCGAAACCGTGCCCCGTCTCCATGGGGTCAGGGCGTTCAATGTTAAATCCGCCGAACTTCTTGGGGTCAGGGCGTTCAACGTTCAAAACGCGCCTCCTTTAACATTGAACGCCCTGACCCCATCGGAACGCCCCCTCGTCCCGATCCGCGGCGAACGGCCGCGGCTACACCGCACGCAATTCAAACCGAACCACCTAACACACCTTCCCTACGGGGTGCGTCCGATGTAGCCGAGGGCGCTCCCCTCGGATCTCACGATGATCCTCCCCGTTGGGCGCGACCCCGACCCCCATGGGGTCAGGGCGTTCAATGTTCAAACTTTCGTCTCTCCTGTAACACCGAACGCCCTGACCCCATCGGAACGGTCGCGTCTACCCCGCCTGCAATTAGTCCCGAGTCACCATCTGCCACTTCATTCCAAAGCCATCAATCGCTCCCGATCAGGGGCGACTCCAGGACGGCGGGAAGTTCCGCGGATTGGCGCCCCAATCCCGATTCGGCCCCCGGCCCATCACCAGTTCGAGTTCGCCGCCGCGCGTCACCTCCTCGACCCGCAGCCAGGCGCGTTCCAGAGGGATCCCGTTCAGACGAGCCGATTGGACGTAGGGATTGTCCGCCCCGTTGTTTTGTACCGTAACCGTGAACCGGTCGCCCGCGTAATACCGGCGGTCAAGGGCCAGCGTGATGCGGTCGAAGATCGGGCTGCCGAGGATGAGAACCCCGCCGGCCGGATCCAGGGGATGGAGACCAATGGCATTCAGCACGTACCAGGCCGACATCTGCCCGACGTCGTCGTTGCCGGGCAGACCGTAGACTCCGGTGTGGAACGCATTCGCGAGGGCGAACCGCAGCCATTTCTGCGTCTGCCACGGCTGCCCGATGCTGGTGAAGAGATACGGTACCGTGTGAACGATCTCGTTCTCCACGCTGAAGTAGGGATTTCGGTAGGAGAGGTCCCGCGGCGTGAGCTCGAAGAAGGCGGTGAGCTTCCGCTCGAATTCGTCCCGGCCCATCAGCTCGACGAGCCCCTGGGGATCATGGGGCACGAACCAGCCCTGCTGGTACGGATTGCTCTCCGCGCAGCCCTGGCCGAAGACCGTCGGACCCTTCCATGGCACCCAAGCTCCGTCGCGCGAGCGGGCCCGCATGAAGCCGACCTCGGGATCGAAGAGATGGCGATAGTTCAGCGCCCTCCGCCCGAAAAACCGGGCATCCTCCTCGCGGCCCAGCATCCCGGCGAACCGGGCCAGGCAAGCGTCGAAGTAGGCCGACTCCAGCGTCCACGAGATCGACCCCGGCACGTAGCCGCGCTCGTTGTAGAAGTCCGCCTGCGGCCGCCAGCCGCGCAGAGAGGTCTCCCGGCACAGGGCGTACGCCTTCTCGGCGTCGAACCCGCGAATCCCCTTTCCGTACGCGTCGGCGATCACGGCGAGGGCCGGGTCGCCCAGCATGATCGGCGAATACGCGCCCATGTGCTCCCACTGCGGAAAATAACCTCGGCCACTGAGTTCCGCGATTTGAATCAGGGTGTTGATCTCGTCGTCCACCAGTCGGGGATTGATCAGCGTCTGCAGCGGAAACTGGCTCCGGAAAACATCCCATCCGCTGAAGATCGACCGGTAGGTGAAACCACCGGCCACATGCACCCGCCGGTCGGCGCCCACGTAACGACCATCCGCGTCCGACACGCACCGGGGGTCGATCATCGTGTGGTAGAGCGCGGTGTGGAATATGGTGCGTTGGTCATCGGTTCCTCCCTCCACCGTGAGGCCGGCTTCACCAAGCGCCCGGTTCCAGCTGTCCCACGCTTCCCGGCGCACGCGATCGAAGTCCCAGTGGTCGATCTCCGCCTCGAGGTTACGTCTCGCACCCTCGATATCCACGAACGAGATCCCCACTTTGAGCAGCACGCAGCGGGTCTCCCGGTGCGCGAATTCGGCGTTGAACCCGACATGGTCACCCTCGTGCTCCCGGCGGTCCCGGATCAGCGTGGCGGATGTCCGGACCCGCTCCCGGTAAGCTTCCTGATTCGAGAAGCTTTCCTTGCGGTTAACGCCCGTGAGATCGGCGCTCCAGATGAAGGAATCCCGGAAGGGCGCGCTGAAGCGTCCGTGGAAATGCAGGGTGTAGCTCACGCGCCCGCCGCCATGGCCCCAGCCGCCCCCGGAGGGATCACAGGCGATCCAGCCCTCGAACGTGCGGTCGTCGATCACGCGGATGAACTGCCGGGTGGACGTCCCCCCGATGCGATGGGCGAGATCGAATTGCACCCGATTCGTCGCGTCGCCCTCCCCGGGGAAGGTGAACCGCAGCATCCCCGCGCGCGCCGTGGCCGTGAGTTCGCTGCGGATGTCGTGGTCATCGAGGGTGACTGCATAGTAACCTGCTTCCACCACCTCCGTCCCGTGCCGGAAACGGCTTCGGTAGCCGCTGCCGGGAACCTCTTCCCGGCCCGGCACCACGTGGAGCGGACCGCGCGCGGGCGTGACGAGGAGGTTGCCGAAATCCCCGTGCCAGCCCACGCCGCTCATGTGCGTGAAGCTGAACCCCTCGATCGTGGTGTTGTGATGGGAGTAGCCCGCGGTCTGGTCGCCCGTCGTGTCGGTGTCCGGGCTCAGTTGCACCATACCGAAGGGGCGGCAGGGTCCGGGAAAGGTTTTCCCCAGATTGCCGTGCGCGCGACTGGCGTTGGTGCCGATCAACGGATCGATCCAGGCGGCGGGCGGCCTGCCGCCGGCCACCGCAGCCTCCACCGCGCTCGCGGTTGGGAGCAGCAGCGAAGCGATGAATAACCGGAACCGGGCGTTCAAGAGGGCTGAATGGGTGGGGAGAGTAAGCGGGTGCGTCCGGCCGTGAATCTCGCCCGGAATCGGAGCGGGAATCAGCCCGGGACACTCAATACGTGACGGTGACCGTCGTGATGATCTGCCGCGGATCCGTCCAGCGGGTGTAACGCCAGGAATTACCCTGGTCGGAGACCCGATTGAGGATGTTGTTCACGTTCAACTGCGCGGTCCACGAGAACTGGCGCAGGCGCTGCCGGTAGCTGACGAACGGATTGTAGAGCGTGACCGCCTCCGTCTTCGTGAACGGAAGCACCTCGCGGCCGGCGACGCTCACCGCGGCGCGATCCTTCGAGTAGAGGTGGCGGATGGATCCACCCACGGAGACACCGCGGAACACTCCTTCGGTGAAACTGTAGCGGGAGGTGAAGTTCACGCTCTTCCGTCCCCGCCCGGTGGCGTTGGCGGCCTGATCCTCCAGGTACTCGCGCGTGAACATTGTGGCGTCGTCAGCGTTCAATCCCTTCTGCCGCGCCGCCTCCCTCGCCAGCGTCAGCTTCTCCTCCAGCAGGGGGAAGAAGCGGGTGAAAATCAGGTAGTTGGTCCCGACGGAGGCGCGCACGGTCCAGTTCCGCAGCATGTTGGTCACCAGCTCCACCTCGTACCCGCGCGCGGTCTGGTCCCGGTAGTCGGTGTTGTTGAAGAACGGCACCGGCAACACCGCGTTGAGCTCGTTGACGGACTGCGCCGACACCGTGCTGGCGATGTTCTCGGCGAGATTGCGGAAATAGGTGACGTTGAGTCCGACCCGTTGGTCGAACAGGTTGAAGCGCACGCTGTAGTCGGCGCCCTCCCCGGTCTTGGGCTGGCGCGGGTTGCCGTTGAGGTCGCGGGCGAAGTTGTCGCTGAACTGGCTCGACTCGAAGTAGCCGCCAGTGAGCGCGAGCCACGGCGTGACGTGCCAGACGGCGCCGTAGGTCTGGTTCGTGACCCATTGGGCGGAGAAAGGCACGAGCGGAGGGTCGATCCGGTCGAGGCCGCGGTTGTCGATCAGGTTGTCGTTGAGATCGACGAACTTCTGCTCGTTCGTCACGGGGTCGGCGCGCAGGGGCTTGTAGGCGCTCTGCTTGAAGTAGTCCCGGCTGATGCCGACGCTCGAGCGCAGGCGGCCCTTGAAGTACGCGCCGAGGATGCTGACGTTGGCGGAGCCGAGGTTCTGCTTGAACCGCGAACTGCCGCCCTCCTGGGTGAAACGAAAGTCCTGCGTGAGTCCCGGCAGGTTCGGATCGGCCAGCGCGGCGTCGCCGTTTCCGTCGCCAAGGTAGTGGCGGTAATAGAACAGGTTGCTGGAATAGCGGGCGTCGACGCCCGTGTAGCCGCGCCGCAGGATCTCCTCGCGAGAGAGCGAGCGGGAGAAGGTGTCCTTGTAGTAGTTCTCCAGGCGGTAGCTGAGCCCGAGGATCAACCGCTGCTGGACGCCGAGGAAGGTCGGCGCGTCGTACACAGCCGCGGAGCGGAAGTTGGTGACCTCGTGTCCGTCGATGATCGTGGCCGGATAATGGTTCACGTAGTATTGCTCGTACCGCTTATTGGGAACGAGTTTCGTGCGCGTGGGATCGGCGGGATCGGGGAGGAACGGATCGACGTCGATCATCAGGTCGCGCGTGCCGTAGACGCCGGGGTTGCCGTTGAAGAAATTCCCCCGGAACGTGTCGTCCTTCTGCGCGTTGTGCGCGAGCAGCAGATGGAGGCGGTCGGAAACCGTCTGACGCACCTCGAGCGTGTAGGCGAAAAAGCGGGTGCGGAAGCTGTTGTCGGGGCCGCCCCAGTCCTGGCCCCGCGGCACGATGGATTCCGGCGCGCCGATCAGCGGCACGCGAAGGGGGTTCGTCGGGTCCGCACCCTCGGCGACCGTCAGCGCGGCGCCCTGATTCAGCCACGAACTGCGGAACGCGGTGGTGGCCGTGGACTGGAGGTTGTAGATCCGACCGTCGATCCAGACGTGCGGGTGCGAGGTGCTGGTGGCCGCGGTGAGAAGGCTGCGGCCCACGCCGTTGGTCTGGATGCCGGCGAGGTTCGGATTGGCGTCGACGGCGTTCGTGCCGGTCCCGCGGACGTAGCCGGCGGTCTGGTCGTTGAGGACGGCGTGGCTGAAGCCCTCCCATTGCCGGCCATGCTCGTAAGTGAAGTCGACGATCGTGCGGTGGTGCGGGAAAGGATCCCAGCGGATCGCCGCGGCGTAGCCCTTGAGCTCCGAGCCGGCCCGCTGGCGCCAGCTGTCATTCTCGCCATCGATCGCGTTCAGGCGCAGCGACACGCCCGTGCCCGCGAGGGGCTGGTTAAGATCGATCGAGAAGCGCTGGCTGCCCCAATTGTCGTAGCGGATCTGGGTCGAGAACCGGCGCTGGGCCTGCGCGCGCTTCGTGCCAACGTTGAGGATTCCCCCGACGTCGATGTCGCCGAACGCGAGCCCGTTCGGGCCGCGCGCCCACTCGATACGCTCCGTGTTGTACATGTCCTGCGCGATGTACCACGGGAAGCCGTCCCGCAGTTGGCGCGTGGACGTGCTGCCGCGGATCAGGAATGAATTCCCGGACCGCGATCCCGCCACGGCGCCCCGTGTTCCCTGGTCGTTGTAGGTGTTCTCCGTGTTCGTCGCGTACTCGACCGCCTCCATGAAGTTGTTCACCGCGAGGTCGTCGAGCAGCTCACGGGTCATGACGGAGATCGAGTTCGGCAGATCAGCCAGCCGCTCGTTGGTCCGGGTGCCGGTCATGGTGTTCAAACCGGCGTAGCCGGTCTCACGGTCGGATGTGACCTCGAAGACTGAAAGCTGCAGGGCGGACGAGGCGGCGGCCCCGTCCTTGGGGGCGGCCGGAAGCACTGCCTGCCCCCGGGCGGAAGACGCGATGACCTGACACAAGGCGAAGACGAGGAAGCGAAACGATTTCGGAGGCATGGGATTGGATGGCGGAGACCAGCGGCGGACGGGACGGGGCCGCCGGACTAATGGTTACGGGATGAAGACGGCAACGACCCTGCACCTTTCGCCACGCGTGGCGCAACCTCCGCCGCGCCTACCCAGACCGGACCTCCCGCCCGATGGGGTCAGGGCGTTCGACGTTCAAAACCCTGCTGCTTTAACACTGAACGCCCTGACCCCTTAGGCGCGCCCCGCTCCCACCCAAGTCACTCAATAATCCCGGAACGGGCCGCGAGGCTCGGCGGCGTCCATCCTCGCCTTCCACGCCGCGAACGCGGCTTTCATCTTGGCGGTAATTTCGGGATACTTCGCCGACACGTCTTCCTTCTCACCTAGGTCGCGGCTGAGGTCGAAGAGCCCGCCTCCCTTGCCGGCCGACACCCATTTCCAATTCCCCACGCGCGCGGCGCGATCGCTCCGCCGCTCCCAGAACATCTCCGTGCGCGGCGATTTCTTCTCGCCCCGCAGCACCGGCAGCAGATCGAAGCCGTCCAGCTCAAGGCCAGAGGGAAGCTTTGCCCCCGAGATCGCCGCCAAGGTCGGGAAGATTTCCAGCGAGGTGAGAAACTCGTCGGTCACCACGCCAGCCGGCAGGCGCCCCGGCCACCACGCGACGAACGGCACCCGCAGGCCACCCTCCCACATCGTGGACTTCTGCCCCCGCAAGGGCGCATTGCCACCGTTGCCGCTGCCGCCGTTGTCGGAGAGGAACACGAAAAGCGTATTCTTCTCCTGCCCGAGTTCCTTCACCACCGCCATCACCTCGCCGATCGCGGCGTCCATTGCGGTGACCGCGGCATAATAGGCGGTCAGGCGACCCTTATGGTCCATGTCAGGATATTTCCGGATGAACTCCTCGGGCGCCTGCACCCCACCCTTGTCGAAGTTTGATGCACCATGCGGGGCGTTGAAGGGCAGATAGACGAAGAACGGCTGCCCGCGGCTTTCGCGGATGAATCGGATGGCCTCGCGCTTGAAGAGATCCGTCGCGTACTTGCCCTGATCTTCCTTGGTCCGCTGGTTACCGCGGAACATCGAGTGGATGCCGTAGCGTTCGTGCGTGTAGTAATCGATGCCGTTGTTGCCGTGACCGTAGAAGTCATGGAAGCCGCGCTGCAGCGGGAGATACCGCCTTGCCTGCCCCATGTCCCACTTCCCGAAAACGCCGGTGCGGTAACCCGCGCCCTGCAGGAGATTTCCCAGAGTGATCTCCCGCGGATCCAAACCGAGTGTCATCTCCGGCGACACCGCGTACTCCTCCTCCGAGTACTGGTGTTTGTAGTTCACCATGTCGTTCCGGACCATGTCGTACAGGCCGTTGCGCTGAGGGTAGCGCCCGGTGAGCAGGCTAGCGCGCGAGGGTGTACAAGCCGGCCAAGTGACATAGAAACTTGTCGCGCGGACTCCCTCCTTGGCCAACCGGTCGAGCGTGGGCGTCAGCACCGGTTTCGCGCCGATCACCCCTAGATCCGGATATCCCTGGTCGTCCGCTAGCACGAGAATGACATTAGGCGCGCGCTCGGCCGCAACGGCGGTCGCGAATGAAAGGACCGAAGTGAACGCTACGACTGCAAACCAACGGGTGAGGAGGAGATGTTTCATGAGATTACTGAGTCCGGTAGGCTCGCGATGAACGCGCCAGGCCGGGTCAACCTGAGATCGGGACGCCGCGAATGGTTGGAGGATTCCCGCGCCTTGCGAAACCGATTTCGCGCGGGAATCGCGTGCCGGCGTGGCGACCACCGATTCCAGACTGGCCGCGAGACAACGTCCTCCCATCGTCCCTCCCCATGGCTGCATTGCCCAAAATCACCCTCAAGGCGCAGATCCCGGAAGAGCTGAAGGCGGAGGTGGCCCAGACGCCATGGGGCAAGGTTCTCAGCGTGACCCCCGTCGTCATGACGGTGATTGCCACCATGCTGGCGGGTCTCGCATCCAGCGAAATGACCCGCGCGCAGTACGATCGTTCGCTCGCGGCGCAGCGTCAGTCCAAGGCCGGCGACCAATGGGGTTTTTTCCAGAGCAAACGCCTGCGCGCCGTGATGCTGCGCGGCACGCTCGACCTGATGGTCACCACCGATAGCCGGCGAAACCTCGACGCCGCCGCCCTGCGGCTCGCGCTAGGCCCGTCCTCCGCGGCGACCCTCGATTCCCCGGCCGGCCGGCTGGCCCTCGCGGCGCTGACCGAAGGCGCCCTGCCGCGAACCGAGCCCGCACCAGCACTTCCGGCCGCCGTCGCCGCCGCGCGGGCGGCGATCGACGCCGGCCGTCCCGACGAGGAGGTCGCCACCCTCGTGCTCTCCGTCGCCGGCAACCTGCTGGACGGCGCCCTCCGCGACCAGCAGGCGCACGCCCTCAGCCAGGACGCACGACTGGATCCCGTGATCAGCCTGATAGACGCGTGGGAGAAGCAACTGGCCGGGCAACCGGACGAGGCGAAACCGACGCTACGCGCTTTTGTCGCCGCGCGGCTCCGATTCCACGCCCAGCGCTACGACGCCGAAGCCCGTCTAAACCAGACCATCGCCCATCTTTTCGAGATGCAGGTGCGCGCCAGCAATTTGGCCGCCGAGCGCCATCACCGGCGCAGCGGTCGCTTCTTCTACGGCATGCTCGCCGCACAACTGGCCGTCATCGTCTCCACCTTCGCCCTCGCCGCCCGGCGACGGACCCTGCTCTGGACCATCGCCGCCGCCGCGGGCACCGTGGCCCTCGCGTTCACGGCGTACGTGCTGATGTTCGTGTAGGCGGTCCGTCGGCCGTTCCCGACCGCAGGATCTTTTCCATCGACCGGCCCTTCGCGAGTTCGTCCACCAGCTTGTCGAGGATGCGGATGTTCCGCATCAGCGGATCCGCAATTTCCTCGATCCGGGCACCGCAGATGGTTCCGGTGACCTTTACGACCTCAGGGTTGAGTCGCGGTGCCTCCGCAAAGAAGCCCCGGAGATCAACCTCCCGGGAAATCTGCTTTCGCAGACCGGCCGCCGTGTAGCCCGTGAGCCAGCGGATCACCGCGTCGACCTCCGCCGGCGTGCGGCCCTTTTTCACCGCCTTGGCCACGTAAAGCGGGTGGACCGCCGAGAACCTGATCGAGAAGACCCTTTCCTTTTTCATGGTTGAACGCGTTCGAGGAGAGCAAGAAGGAGGCTCAAACTCCAACCCGATCCGGTACGGATTCAGGACATGGGTGACAGTTTAGTGTCAGGAAATGGGTGACACTATCGCCAAGGCAGGGGCGCGGTTGCGAAGAACCGAGGATGCCATGGCAACAAATCCAAGTGAACGAAGTGCGAAAAGAGTTCGTGATGAAGGCGCCGCAAGCCGGCCGCTTCGACGATCCCCGCAGGGACGACACGTGCAAGGCACGTCAAGTCGCCTGCCTCGGCCCTTTCGACCCGCGCTCCGGAGGAACGCCCCGCCCACGGGGTCAGGGCGTTCAATGTTCAAATTGCCCAAAACAACGAACGCCCCGACCCCTTGGAAGCGTCCCAATCCCCGGGTCAGGAAGCATGCGCAGCAGAATCTGACCGGCCGGCGTTGACGCGGATGCAGTCCGCGACAGCTGTACCGAGAAATGAGTGAACATCGCGTTTCATCCCCCACCCACGGATCACCTTTTCAGCGGTTTCTCAACGGGCTCGAACGCGCGGGTAACGCGCTCCCTCACCCGGCAACGCTTTTTGTGATCCTCGCCGCAGGCGTCGTGCTGCTCTCGGGCCTGTTGGCGGGGATCGGGCTGGCAGTTCCGCACCCGGTAACGGGTTCGGAGGTGCGCGTTGTGAGTCTATTGAGCCACGAGGGTTTCCAGCGCATTCTGAGTGGCGTCCTTCCGAACTTCATCAACTTCGCCCCGCTCGGCACCGTGCTGCTCTGCATGATCGGGCTGGCGCTCGTGGAGACGAGCGGACTCATGGGCGCGGTCCTGCGTTTGATGGCTGTGTCAGCGCATCCCCGCATCCTCAGCGCCGTTGTGGTCTTCGCGGGAGTGATGTCACACTCCGGCGGGGACATCGGTTACGTGCTTCTTATCCCGCTGGGAGGAGCCCTTTTTCACGCAGTCGGGCGCAACCCGATCGTCGGGCTCGCAGCCGCCTTCGCCGGAGTCTCGGGCGGCTTCAGCGCGAATCTCCTGCTTGGCACGACGGACGTGCTGTTGTCGGGACTCACTCAGGAAGCAGCGCGGATCCTCGACAAGGCTTACGTGGTCACGCCCGTGGCCAACTACTACTTCATGGCGGTTTCAGCCCTTGTAATCACAGCCCTCGGCACCTGGGTGACGGAGCGTATCGTCGAACCGCGCATCGGCCGATATACGGGCGATGCGCCCGCGCAGCCCCTGACCGCACTGACTCCGCTGGAAAAGCGAGGTCTCCTTGCTGCCTTGGTCGCGCTGTTGGTGCTGGTCGGTGTTGTAGTAGCGGGAGTGCTACCCACAGGTGGATTCCTGCTGGATCCGAAGCGACCTGACTTCATGAGCTCGCTGTTCCTCCGGCAGCTGCCCGTGTTCATCTTTCTCTTCGGCCTGCTGCCGGGGCTCGCCTACGGGATCGCCGCGGGCACGGTGCGCAATGACGCCGACGTGATCAACGGCATGTCCCGCACGATGCAGTCCCTCGCCAGCTACATCGTCCTCGCGTTTTTCATCGCGCAATTCGTGGCGTTCTTCAACTGGACCAATCTCGGCATGATCACCGCCGTCGAAGGGGCGGCATTCCTGCGCTGGCTCGATCTCGGGCCGATTCCCCTGATGATCGCGTTCGTCCTGCTGGCGGCGGTTATCGACCTCGTTTTGGGCAGCGCCTCGGCCAAGTGGGCGGTAATGGCGCCGATCTTCGTGCCCATGTTCATGCTGCTGGGCTACTCACCCGAGATGGCGCAGGCCGCTTACCGGATCGGTGACAGCGTCGTGAACATCGTGACCCCGTTAATGAGCTACTTCCCCCTGATCCTGACCTTCGTCCAACGTTACGACTCCAAGGCCGGTCTCGGCACGCTTGTCGCCACGATGCTGCCCTACTCGCTCGCGTTTCTCCTGGGCTGGACTCTGTTGCTGGTCGTGTGGATCTGGGCCGGTTGGCCCCTCGGCCCCGGCGCGCCGCTTTTCCTTCCGACCCGCGCCTGACCAATCCCGCTGGATTAGGCCTACTGGAGGGAAGCTCCTAAGGGGTCAGGGCGTTCAATGTTAAAACCCGCCGCATTTCGAACATCGAACGCCCTGACCCCATCGAACCGGCCCGTTAGTCTGAGAAGGCAAAAAGCGGTCGCGCATGCACCGTGCGCTCGTCGCTCAAAGCCACATGCCATTTTTGCTGAGCGACTTGCTGCGCTCCAACCGTCGCTTCTCAGGACCGTAGATATCTCCGAGCCTCATCTTTCCGTATCCGGGTTAATTTTCGGGCACGATGGGGTCAGGGCGTTCAACGTTAAAAACGCCTTCCTACTTAACATTGAACGCCCTGACCCCATGGAGCGCGGGAGGCATTGGTCGCCTAAATCTCGCCCGGGAATTCGCAAAGTTTTCAGGGCACGTAATAATCGGGAAACCAGGACCCCGCGCCATGAAAAGACTGATCACTGCCTGCACCCTCGCCGCCCTACCCGCCCTTACGCTCCACGCCGCCGCACCAAACGATACGCTGCGCTCGGCACTCGTTTTTCACGCGCCCTTCGACACTACTGCAGACGCGTCGTTCGCCAAGGGCGACCCCCGCGTCTATACTGCAGCCGACCGCACTAAGCGGGCCAACGCTACTCCGGGGCTTCCGCCCGCCGAGGACACCCGCATCGTGGCTGACGCCGGCCGGTTCGGCGGCGCGCTCGAATTCCGCCGGAAAATCAAACCGCAGGTGTTCTACCGCGGCGGCGACAACCTCGGCTACCAGCCTAAGAACTGGCAGGGCTCGATTTCGTTCTGGCTGCGGTTGGATCCCGACCGCGACCTCGAGCCCGGCTACTGCGACCCGGTCCAGTTCGTCGGCCAAGCGTGGAACGAGGGCAACCTCTTCGTCGAATTCAGCAAAGATCACACGCCGCGCCATTTCCGGTTCGCGATCATGGCCGTAACGCGTTTCTGGAATCCAAAAAACCGGAAATGGGAGGAGATGCCCGAGCCGGAGCGCCCCATGACGGCGGTGCATCGCCCGCCGTTCAGCCGCGAGCGCTGGACTCACGTGCTCGTCACTTTCTCCCGCATCAACTCCGGCGCGCCCGACGGCCGCGGCACGCTCTACCTCGACGGCCGCAAGCAGGGCTCGTTCTCCGGCTGGAACAACACGTTCAACTGGGACGTGAGCCAGTCCGCACTTACCGTTGGCCTCGCCTACACGGGTTTCATCGACGACCTCGCGGTCTTCAACCGCGAGTTGGATGACGCAGAGGCAGCGACTATCTTCGCGCTGCCGCGCGGGATCGCCGGGCTGACTCGCTGAAGCGAGCCGACCTCGGAGTCGGCTGAGCTCACATCGCAGCCAGAGTCCGCTCCAAGAACTCCCGGGTCGCCCGCGCGTTCCGCGTTGTGGCTTCCGCGGTGTCGCCGATCGCACAGCCCTCGATCATGACCGGCCCTTGGAATCCCGCCGCCCGCAAGCGCCGGAAAAGCGGAGCGAACTCCACCTTGCCGCCGCCGATCTGGATCATGACCTCGCCGTTGCGCGCCGTGCAGTCTTTCGCGGTGAAAGCGGAAATGCGCCCCAACAGGGGCTCCATCTCCTGAAGCGGGTCCCGGCCCGTATAGTAGATGATGTTACCCGGATCGTACCAGATCCCGAAGTTTGGGTGGTTAACCCGCTCCAAGCAACGGAGCAGATCCGTCGCCGCCGCAGTAACGCCCCCATGAGGTTTGGTGACGATCTTGACCCCGCGCTCCGCGCCGTAGGCCGCCGCGTACGCCATGGCGCGGTACCAGCCTTCGTACTGTGCGGATTTACCTACCCCGGTGTTGATCAGGGTCCCGATTCCGAGAGCAACCGCGTTGTCGATCTGTCGGCAAAGGTCCGCCTTCGCGGCCTCATCCCACGGGCCATCGTCTCGCGTCCGGATTCGCCCTTGGATCGCGCGCAAACCGCGGACGGAGATCTTCTTCTTCAACGCCGCGAGGTAGTCGGCGGAGTTCGACGCCACGAACAAGTCATCCTTGGTCGGCGTCTGCAGGCCCACCACACCGAAGCCGGCGGCTTTCACCCCATCGAGCATCTCATCGCAGCTCCACTTGGTCCAAGGGCGATTCAGGCAACCGATCGTCCACGTAGGCACGGGAGCCGCCGCTAGCCGCCCTCCGGTCGCGCTGACGACACCGGCCAATGCGACGACATCCCGGACAAAAGCGCGACGTGAGCGAAGCATGGAGTTCATGTCCCGTTCCGTACGGCAGCCCGCGGGAGGCGTCGATAATTTAGGAAATCACCTCCGCCCACCGCGCGGCGATGTGAAACCCGAACTCCGGTTCCCGCCCGACGTCACAAATCGACCGTGAGCGTCGTGATGAACTGCCGCGGCTCCGTTTTCCGGGGCCAGGTGTAGCTGTTGCCCTGGTCGGAGTTCAGCCCGAGAACGTTGTTCACGTTCAGCTGCAGGGTCCAATTACGGTTCAGCAGCTTTCTCCGGTAACTGGCGAAAGGATTAACGAGAACGTAGTCATCCGTCCGCATTGCCGGCAGCACCACGACGCCGCCCGAGGACAACGCCGCGCGCGGCTTGCCCTTCGCGTAACGCGCGGAAGTACCGATCGCGAGGCCCCGCAGGCGCCCTTCGGTGAAACTGTAGCGCGTGGTGATGTTCGCGGTCTCGCGACGGATCCTGGTCACCGCGCCCTCGGTGTCGTCGATGAGCTGCTCGGTGAGCGCGGTCGCGTTGTCGGGATCAAGTCCCTGGGCGCGGGCGGCTTCGCGCGCGAGCGCAAGGTACGGGCGCACCAACGGGAAGAACCGGCCGTAGCTCGTCCGATTCATCGAATACGTCGCGCGCACGGTCCATTGGCGGTTGAGGTTGATCTGGGACTCAAACTCCCAGCCGTCGCTGCTCTGGTCGCGGTAGTCGCCGGTGCCCAGCAGGCGCTGGTTGGCGGGAAGCAACGTGTTGAGTTCCGTCTGCACCGCGGCGCTGAGGCCGAGCGAGTTGTTCTCGGAAGTGGTGGTGAACCGCGTGAGCGTCGCCTCCACGCGATTGTCGAGAAAGTGGAAGCGCAGGCTCCCCTCCTTGCCTTCTCCGGTACGCGGGAGGCGCGGGCGCCCGGTAAGCTCGAAACTCACGCTGTCGGTGAAAAGCGCCGACTCGAAGTAGCCGAACCCGACGGACAGCCACGACAGCGCGTGAAAGACGCCGCCGTAGGTCTGGTTGGTGGCGTAGCGCCGGTTGAACGGCTCGTACGGGACATTGTAGCCATCCGGAGCGGCGATGACCTGGTTGCCGAGGTCTACCAGCGCCGTCTCGCCCGTGGCGGCAATGGTGATCGGCGCTCGGGCGCGATTCTGGCGAAAGTAATCCCGGCTGATTCCGGTGCTGGTGCGGAGACGACCACTGAAGAAGGAACCGATCGTCGTAAGGTTACCGGAGCCGAGCGTCTGATCGAAGCGTGTTTGCGATGCACCCGAACGCCAGAAGCCCGTGACGCCCGGAATGAGCTTCAATCGCAGCTGGTCGTCGCTGTTCCCGTCGGCGAGGTAATGGATCGGGTTGACGACATTGTTGGCGAACGTGGCGGCGGCTCCGGTCAGCCCACGGCGCGCGATCTCCTCGCGGGTGAGCGCGTAGGCGAAGGTGTCGAGGTAGTTCCGCTCGTGGCGGTAACTGGCGCCGGCGACCGCGCGGAAGGAGGAATTCCAAAATGGCAGCCGCGAATCGAACACGGTCGAGGCGCGCCAGCCGACCGCCCGGTTGCCGTCGTCGGTAAACGTGGGGGCGTAGGCGAGCATCAGTTGCTCGAACCGCGGGTTGGGGATCGTGGCGTTCGGCACCGTGGGGCTCGGCAGCACGCGGTTGACGTCGACGAAGACGGCGCGGGAGTTCATGCCCAGCGCGCCGGCGGAGGAGTAGGTCTGCAAGCGCGTCGTGTCGTCGACCTGCGCGTTGTGCGCGATCAAGAATCGCCAATGGTCGCCGAGCGAATGGGAGAGCTCGATGTTGTAGGCGTGGAAGTCGGTGTCGTGGCGGTTGTCCGGCCCGCCCCAATCCTGACCTTCGGGATAAACGCTGGAGGGGACCGGCGTGAGCGGGTAGCGGACGGGGTTCTGCGGGTCGGTGCCGGTCGCCACGGCGGCGCCGGTGAGGAGCGTGGAAGTGCGGAACGTGGTTGTCGCCGTGGACCGCATGTCATGGAGCGTGCCGCCGAGGTCGAAGTACACACGGGTGTTGCCGGTGGCGGCGGCGATCTGCCGCATGCCGACCCCGTTAACCTGGGTGCCGGGGAGGTCGGGGTTGGCGTCGAGCGCGTTGGTGCCGGTTCCGCGGACGTACGCGCGTGTCCCGTCGTTGAGCCGAAGCGTGCTCTGGTTGCTGCGCTGGTGGCCGCCTTCGTAGTTGAGGTCGAGGCGCGTGCGCCGATGCGCGAAAATATCCCACCGACCCGCGAGGGCGAAGCCGCGATAGTCCTTGCTGCCGCGCTGCCGGAACTGCTAGACCTCGGAGTTCAGCGCGTTGAATCGGAATCCGAAGCGCGGATGGAGCGGCTGGTTGAGATCGAGGGAGTAGCGCTGCGTGCCGAATGAGTCGTAGCGCACCTGCGCGGAGGCAGCCCGCCGGAAGGAGGCGCGCTTGGTGGAGACATTGATGATGCCCGTGGGATCGACGTCGCCGTAGGCCAACCCGCCGGGCCCGCGCGCGAACTCGATGCGCTCCGTGTTATAGGTGTCGGCGGGCAGGAACCAGGGAAACCCGTCGCGCAGCTGCCGGATCGACGGGACACCGCGGAAACT
>JBEGJD010000234.1:0-3714 GCA_041184765.1 Verrucomicrobiota bacterium
CGCGTGAAATCCAATTCGTCGTGCCTTTTCCCGGGTTCGCCGTCGTCGGCGGGACCGGCGGTAAGGTCTCCGGCCGCATCCGCCTCGGGGGTGGTGCCTTCCTCGGGCGTCTCCGCCTCCCGATCGAGGCTGACCCCCTCCATGGGCAGTTCCTCGAGAGTGGGGTTGCTCTGCAGTTCCTCCTGGATGACCGAGCGCAGGTCGAGTGCGGCGACCTGCAGGATCTTGAGCGACTGGCGCAGCTGCGGCGCCAGCACCAGGGACTGGGTCTGGCGCTGCCGCAGCTCATGGCTGAACCCGGGTCCGCTCATGCGGAGACGATCGTGCTCAGGTTGGCGGACGCGTGCCTGGCGAGGGGATCACGGGATCGCGGATGCCGAAGAGGTTTTTCAGATAAACGGCCAGCTTCTCGTTCGTCGGGCCGTAGCCGTGCCCATAAATGTACATCTCGAGCTCGGTGAGCATCTCGAGGGCGGATTGGAAGCGCTTGTCGCGGTCGCGTTCGAGCGCGCGTTGGATGATTCCCTCAAGCTTGGCGTCTATGTCCGGACGCAGCGTGCTGAATTTCGGGATCGGTAGATTGAGGATGTTGCGCCGGGATTGGGCGCGGTCCGCGGAGCGGAAAATGTTCCGGCCGAGCAGCAGTTCCGTGAGCACGATGCCGAGCGGGAAGAGGTCGGCCCGGGCGTCCGTGATGCCGTAACTCGCTTGCTCGGGGGAAAGGTACTCGTCTTTCCCCGCGATCACCTTGCCCTCTTCATTGTACATCAGGTTCAGGGCCTTCGCGATTCCGAAGTCCGTCAGCTTCACATCTCCCTCGAGGGCCATGAGAACATTCTTGGGTCCGATGTCGCGATGGACAATGTTGAGGTGCACTCCATCCCGGTCGCACTTGGTGTGCGCGTAGGCCAGGCCGCGCGCGACCCGCGACACGATGAAGACCGCCAGGTCCACGGGAATGGCCACTTTCTGCCGGCGGTGCTGCTCGATGAACTGCTCCAGATTAACGCCGCGCACGAACTCCATCACCATGAAGTACTGTCCGCCGATTTTCCCGAGGTGGTAGGTTTGGACGATGTTGGTGTGGATGAGGTCGGCCACGAGGCGCGCCTCGCCGATGAAGTTGTTCTGGAACTCCTCGATCGCCGAGTACTCCTCCCGGATCAGCTTAACGGCGACGACCTTCCGGAAGTTGCCCGCGCCGAGTTGCACGGCCTCGTAAACGACGCCCATGCCGCCCTCCGCGAGTTTGCGGGTCATCTCGTAGTGCAGTTCATTGAAGATATGCTGGAGGGCCGGCATGTGGGGGAGGAGATGACCTTCGGTTGATTCTGGCAAGGTAACTTCCGCGATTCGGCCCGGAAATTGCTTCAGCGTTCGTTGACAGTCGTTTGTGCGGCAGTAGGGTCAGCTTCCGATGATCACTTTGACTGCTCGCGCGGCCCAGCAGGTGCGAAAGATGCACGCCGAGCTCAATGCCCCGGAGAAGCTGCTGCGGGTGCTGGTGGAGTCGGGCGGCTGCTCCGGTTTCCAGTACGGGATGTCGTTCGATGAAGCGAAGGCCGACGACGCCCGTTTCGAGAGCGAGGGCGTGCCGCTCGTGATCGATCCCACCAGTCTGGCCTACCTGCAGGGTTCGCACATCGATTTCGACGACGGACTCCACGGCAAAGGTTTCGAGATAAAGAATCCCAATGCCCAGAGCACCTGCGGCTGCGGGAAGTCCTTCAGCTGAGGCCGGTGGCTCCGGCCTCCGGTCACGCCGAAGCCGGCTTCCGCGCCGAGTGGAGGGCGACGATCCCGAACGTCATCGGCTTCGCCTCGACGGCCTCGAACCCCGCCGCCTCGATCTCCGACGTCAGTTCGGCGCGCGAGGGAAAGGCGCCGATGCTGTCACCAAGGTAAAGATACGCATCGCGGTCCCCTGTCAGCAGGCGCGCGAACGCGGGAAGCAGTCGTCGCAGATAGAAGTAGTAGAAGGGCCGGAACCACGCGCTGGGTTGCGAAAACTCCAGCACGTGAAGCATACCTCCCGGCCTCAGTACCCGCCGCATCTCGGCCAGTCCGCGGGGGCGGTCCGCCAGATTTCTGAGGCCGAACGAGATCGTCACCGCGTCCTGGCTTTCCGACGCCAACGGCAGATTTAGACCGTCCCCGGGAAGGAAACGGACGCTTTCCTCGCCGGCATGCCGGCTGGCCCTCCGCTTCCGTTCCGCCTGATCAAGCATGGGCTGGCAGAAGTCCATCCCGACGATTTCCGGAGTCGGACTCAGACCCCTTGCGATTGCAAAAGCCACGTCACCGCTGCCGGTTGCGAGATCGAGTACCGTCGCGGGTCGGTGGCGGCGGACCGCCGCCACCAGACGGCGTCTCCACCAACGATCGATGCCTCCGGAGAGCACCCGGTTCGCGGTGTCGTAACGCCCGGCGATACGACCAAACATCGAATTAACGGCCTTGGGATCCGGCATGGCTAGGGGCCTAACGGGCGGGAAATCCGGGCGAAGCGCAAGCCGGTCATAAGGGTTGACGCCCGTCCGGCCGCGCAATTATCTCCGACCGACCCACATCCTTCAGCTTTAGCAAAAAGGAACCCCATGGCCAACCTGACGAAGCGTGAGATTGTCTTGGAAATCTACCGGAAGGCCGGCTTCCCGCAGAAGCAAATCGTTGATACCGTCCAACAGACGCTCGACATCGTCCAAGCCGCTTTGGCCGCCGGTCGTAATGTCGAGTTGCGAAACTTCGGCGTTCTTGAGGTCCAGGTGCGCAAACAGCGCGTCGGCCGGAATCCCAACAAACCCGAGGCGGAGGTCATCATTCCCCAACGCGCCGTCGTGAAGTTCAAGTCGGGGAAGATCCTGAAGCAGCAGCTGAAGAATTTGAACCTGAATCAATTGCAGGTGACTTCGACAACGTCGCCCTCCGACGGAACAGCCTGAGCAGGGCGCCGCGCGGCATTCGCCGCGTCATTTCCTCCAGCCGCGCCTCGCGCGGCTTTTTTGTTGGCGCCGTCCTTCGATGTCGCGCAACCATCGCCGGTCATGGCCACTTTCCAGACCCTGCCGGGATTCCGTGAGTTCTACCCCGACGACCTAGCCGGGCGGAGCCACATTTTCCGGCTGTGGCGCCAGACGGCATCCAGCTTTGGGTTCGCGGAGTACGACGCGCCCGTGCTGGAGCCGCTGGAATTGTACAAGGCCAAGTCGGGAGACGAGATCGAGGGGCAGCTTTTCAGTTTCACCGACAAGGGTGGGCGTGAAGTGGCGCTGCGGCCCGAGATGACCCCGACCGTCTGCCGGCTGGTTGGCGCGCGCGCCAACGCGTTGCGGCGGCCGATCAAGTGGTTCAGCATCGGCGAGTTCTTCCGCTATGAACGGATGCAGAAGGGGCGTGGAAGATGCTTCTTCCAGTTCAACGCGGACATCTTCGGCGAGCCAGGTCCGGAGGCGGAGATCGAGCTGATCGCGCTCCTGGTGCAGTGCCTGTGCGCCTTCGGGCTCACCGAACAGGATTTCTACGTGCGTTTAAGCGACCGGAACCTCTGGTTCCACTACCTTGGCGCCCTTGGGCTCGATGAGCCGAGGATTCGTGCGGTGCTCACGGCGGTCGACCGGCATGAAAAGCACGGCGACGCGGCCTTTGCGGGTTACACGGAGCAATTCGGTCCGCTGGATCCCGGCATCAAGGAACGGGTGATGGCGTTTCTTTCGA
>JBEGJD010000235.1:0-5012 GCA_041184765.1 Verrucomicrobiota bacterium
GGCAGGATCATGAAGGGCAGGTAGGCGTAAACCAGGCCGATCATCACCGCGGTCGGTGTGTAGAGCAGATCGAGCGGCGTGGCGCCGGGCACGATCGCGCGCAGCACGGCGTTCAGGAGCCCTTCCTGCTTGAGGATCATGATCCAGGCGTAGGTGCGCACGAGGAAGCTCGTCCAGAACGGCACCATCACGAGCAGCAGCCAGCGTTCCCGCGCGCGCGGTGGCGCGCGCCCGATCCACCACGCGACCGGAAACCCGATCAGCAGGCAAAGCACCGTGGTGGCGGCCGCGTAGACCACCGACCGGGCGAAGATTCCAAGGTAGATCGGGTCGAAAACGCGGACGTAGGCGTCCGTCGTGAAATCGAAAACGATCCGCCCCAGCTCGTCCCGGTCGCAGAAGCTGTAGACGAGCAGCAGTCCGGCCGGGGCGATGACGAAGACGCCGACCCACGCCAGCAGAGGGGCGAGCAACACCCAGGCCCGCCACCCGGGCGACGACGCTCCGGCCGCTGAAGTCACTTCGCGCTTTTCAGATCCGTGACGAGGCGGTCGATGTCGGCTGCCACCTTGCCGATGTCACGGAAGGTCTCGAGCTTGCCGTCCTTCGGATAGCTGGCCGGGTTGGCGAGCTCCTCCGGTGTGAGTAGCTTGCGCGCCGCGGCGTTGGGATTGGTGTAAGGGAAGGCCGCTGAGATGAGCTTCGAGACCTCGGGGCGCAGGATGAAGTCCATGAAGCGGTGCGCGGCTTCCTTGTTCTTCGCGTTGGCCGGGATGGCGAGGACGTCGAGGAACTGGTGCGCGCCTTCCGACGGGATGACGTACTGGAACTTCTTGTCCTGCTTCCAGAGCAACGCGGCTTCGCCGCTCCACACGATCCCGAGATCGACGTCGCCGTTGAGCAGCGGGGTCTTGGGACTGTCGGAGTCGAAAACCTTCACGCGCTTCACCCAATCGGCGATCACGGGGCGGGCCTTGGCGAGCGCGGCGGCGTCGATTTTGTTGATCGGTAGTCCGAGGGAGTAGAGCGCCCAGGTGACGATTTCGCGGCTGTCGTTCAGGACGACGATGCGGTTGGCGAAGCGGGCGTCGAAAACGTCGCGGTAGCTCCGCACAGGGGTCTTCACCTTTTCGGTGTTAATGACGATGCCGACGGTGCCCGACATGTAGGGCACGGTGAAACGGTCCTCCGGATCGTGCGGGCGGCGGCGGAACTCGGGCAGCAGGTTGCCGCGGTTGGCCAGCTTCGCGCCTTCGAGGGGCGCGAGGAGCTTCTGGCGGATCATCACCTCCGCGGCGTAATCGGAAGGCTGCACGAGGTCGTACTTGCCGCCACCGGCGACGAGCTTGGCGATCAGTTCCTCGTTGGAGGCGTAGGTCTCGAAGTTGACCTTCACGCCGGTCTCCTTGGTGAAGGCGTCGATAACAGTCTGCGGGACGTATTCGGACCAGCCGAAGAGGTTGAGTTCGGCGGCCCCGGCGGGGACAAGGCCGGCGAGAAAGCCGGCCGCGAGGGTGAGCAATCGGGTGGTTTTCATGGTGAAAGCGGATCGCAGTTGGCGTCGCGGCGGAGGCGGGCGGAAAACAGGACGAACGCCACGGTGGCCAGGACGAAGAGGGCGGAGAGCGCGTTGATCATCGGGTTGAGACCGACCTTCGCGAGGCCGAAGATGCGCAGGGGGAGCGTGGCGGAAGCCGCGTCCGCCGTGAAAAACGTCACGATGAGCTCGTCCCACGACAGGGTGAAGGCCATCAGCCCGCCCGCGGTGATCGCCGGGCGCAGGTAGGGGAGGATGACCAAATGGAACGCCCGCCACGGCGTGGCGCCCAGATCAAGCGCCGCCTCCTCGAGGGCGGGATCCATGCCGCGCAACCGCGCCTGCACCGCGACGAGCACAAACGGGAAACTGAAGGTCACGTGGCCGATGATCACCGTAGCGAAACCGAGCTGAACTCCCGCCGTCGCGAAGAGCACGAGCATGCTGATTCCCAGCAAGATTTCCGGCATCACCATGGGAACGGCGACCAGGGTCTGGATCAGGCGCGAGCCGGGGAACCGGTGCCGGTGCAGCAGCCACGCCCCGCCGGTGCCGATCGCGATGGAGAGCGCGGTGGTGACGAGCGCCACGATCAGGCTGTTGAGGGCCGCCTGCTTGAGGGGCGCGTTCAGCGCGAGCTGGCGGTACCAGTCGAGCGTGAAGCCCTGCCACGTCACGTTGAGCCGAGACGCGTTGAAGGAATAGACCACCAGCACAGCGATCGGCAGATAAAGGAACGCCATTACCCCGTAGGTCCAAAGCCGCAGACACCGGTCCACGATCTCCACCCCTGAGGCGGGTCGGCGGGTCGGCACATCGGCAACGGGAGGCATGTTGGTTCCAGAGCAGGTCTTGTGCTCAGCTCACACCGCTTCGCAAGGCCGTCGTGGCGGCGGTGAGTTTCCAGCAACCCGTGCCCGTGCGGTGGTCGGCCTCAACCCGGGATGAGCACGCTCAGGCTCGAAGGCCTAATGGTGAACTCCACTTGGGCTCCCGCCAGGTGCACCTCGCCGTCGGTGTGCAGCGGGCCGGGCGCGGCCCGCTCGACGGTGATACGCTCACCTGTGGTCATGAAAACGTCGGACCGCTTGGCGAGGGTGCCACGAAACAACGCCGCGATCAGAGGTAGCGAATTCAGGAGCGTGAGGCGCGGCACCGCCGTCAGATCCAGCCGGCCGTCGTCGAGGCGCGCCCGGGGCGCGATCCGCGCGTTGCTGCCGTACTGGGGGCCATTCGCCACGGCGACCGTGGTCGCTGTCAGCTCATGTCGTGTTTCGCCGGTGATGATCGTGAATCTTGAGGGGCGCAGGAGGTCGAGGCTGGCCGCGGCGACGCGCAGGTAGCCAATCAACCCCCGACGCGCGGCGCGGTTGAAACGGTCCGCGAGTCCGGCCTCGAGCCCGAGCCCGGCGACATTGAAGAACGGCCGGCCATCCGCGAATCCGGTGTCGATGCGATACGGGCGTCCGTTTTTCAGTATCGCCAGCGCCGCGGCCGGTGGCAGGGGCAGGCCGAGCGTGCGCCCGAGTCCGTTGCCGGATCCAGCCGGCACGATGCCGAGCACTGTTTCCGTCCCGGTCAGCGCGGAAGCCACCTCGTTGACGGTGCCGTCGCCGCCGACCGCGACGACGAGCCGGTAGCCGGCCGCCACCGCCTCGCGCGCCAGTTCGCCGGCGTGCCCGGACCTTTCCGTGAGCCGGAGTTCCGCTCCCTCGCGGACCGCAAAGGCCTGCACGGGACCGAGCGCGCGGCTGGCGCCGCCGGAGCGCGGATTGACGATGAGGCGGGTTTTCACCGGGGGTTACGTTTTGACCACGCAGCGCGCGGATGCCACCGATGAAAAGCCCAAACCGTGACCGCCGCCGCGACCCTTCATCTCCTCACCGGTCCCACTGCCGTGGGAAAAACCGAGTGGGCGCTGCGCTGGGCGGAGCGGCACGGGGCGGAGATCGTTTCCTGCGATTCCCTGCTTTTTTACCGCGGAATGGACATCGGCACGGCGAAGCCAACGCGGGAGGAACTGCGCCGGGTGCCGCACCATCTCATCGATTGCCGGGAGATCACCGAGCCGATGGACGTGGTGCGGTATGGGGTGGAGGCGCGCCGGGTGGTGGAGGAGATCCTCGGAAGAGGGAGGCGTGTTCTGGTGACGGGCGGAAGCGGCTTCTACCTGCGTGCGTTCATCGCGCCGGTGTCCGATGATGTGACCATCGATCCCGCGGTGCGCGAGGAGGTCGGGCGACTTTCACTCGCGGAGGCGCTCATTCGGCTCCGGGCGTTGAATCCCGAAGGCCTGGGCGCGTTGGACACCGCGAATTCGCGACGGGTGACGCGGGCGCTGGAGCGCTGTGTTGTTTCGGGGCGGACCCTGCGGCAGCTCGCGGAGGATTTTTCCCGGCGTCCCGGTGCGTTCGACGACTTCCGGCTCGAAATCACGCGACTCGACCGGGATCCGTTGGACCTGGCGGAGCGAATCGAGCGGAGGGTCGACGCCATGCTGGCCGCCGGCCTCGTGGAAGAGGTAAGGGGGCTGCTGCCGGCGGGCCTGTCGGCGAATCCGAGTGCGTCGCGGGCGATCGGTTATCGCGAGGTGATCGCGATGCTGGCGGGCGATTTCCGGCGGGAGGAATTGCGGGGCGAGATCATCGCCAACACGCGCGCGCTCGTGAAAAAGCAGCGCACGTGGTTCCGCACCCAACTTCCGACTCACCGCTTGGTGCAAGCCGCGGAGTTGCGCGAGGTCGACGCGTTGTTTCCGGTTTCCGAGATTCCGGGTTAGGCCCCAGGCTGATCTCCGCGGCGCACCATGCGTCCGAGCAACACGGCCTGGGCGGCGAGCAACAGCGGAAGCAGGAATGTCGGGTAAAGGCTGAGCGGCAGAACCGCGAAAGGTAGTAAGCGGATCGGCTCGGCGATGCCGAGGCGCAGGAGTTCCGCGGCGGAGGCGACCAAAGAAAGCAGGCTAACGACGCTCCAAATGCGGATCGCGCGTACACGGGCCTCCTCGCTTAGGGGAGCCAAGGCGACCGGTAGGGCCATCACGGCTACGACCAGGTCGCCCGCGCCCGCGATCAGCGCGAGACCCCTGGGCAATTCCGCGGCGCCCTCGCCAATCAGGAAATAGAGTCCGGAAGCGCGCACCGCCTGAAGCAGAACGAGTACCCGGCAATCTAGGGCGTCGCACCAGTCACGCAGCGCCGGAATACGGCGCGTAAGCATCCAGAGGAGGGCGGCGAGGGCGGGAGCGAGGCCGGCCACGGCCGCTGGCGGCAGGTGGCGCAGCGCGAGCCAGTGTCCGGCGGCAACGGCCGCGAAAAACCAGCCCCAGAGGAGAACGCGAAGCAGCAGCGCGATGGACACGCGCCAGTTATTCAGCCGGGAGACGGAAGCGCTGCAGGGAAGTTCCCTCCAGGCGGCGCAGTTCGGCCACGGCGCGGCGCAACGCGAGCTTGGCCTGCAATTCAGCGATGCGCGC
>JBEGJD010000236.1:0-2892 GCA_041184765.1 Verrucomicrobiota bacterium
GTGTCACGACGCCGACCTTCAGTAATCGGTGCAGCCATGGTACGACGGTGGAAAACGAGAAGAAGCTGCCGAAGGCGAGGAGGCAAAGGATGCCGTGTAAGATCCGAATCTGGTGACGGGCCTCCGAGAGATGAAAGGTTCCGATGAATCCGTCCCAGATCATCCTGAAATCCCCGCTCTGGGTGAACAGCAGCAGGAGGAGGCAGAGCGAAACGAGCAGGTAGTCGCGGGCGGCCGGGTCCTTGAGGCGCAGGAATATCGCGATCTGGATGATCACCAGGATGGCCAGCGCTCCCAGATAGGCGAAATACAACGCGAGCGTGGCCCGGTCCTCGGATTGGAGCTGCAGCTCCGGGACGATTCTCGGCCGCAGTGGGGTGACCTGTGCGGTGCTGATCGCGATAAACACCTCCGCCTGTTCGGTCTTCCAGGCCGACAAGGGTAGCGTGAGGTGCAAGGAACTGTGGCGTTGGCGTTTGGTGGGAACGGTGGAACCCGCTTCGAGGCGATCTATCACCCGGCCGCTCTCCAAGAGGAGTGCCTCCGTCTTGTTGTGGATGGCGGTGTTGAGGCGGAGCACCTCGCTTTGCCGGGGACCTCCCGTCGGTTGCTCCAGCTCGAGTTTGAACCATGAGGTTCCGCCGATTCGCAGTTTCGCGTCATCTAGGGACCCCAAGGCTTTGACCGGGAAAGACCTCAGGAGCTGCAGGGACGTCTCATCCCCAAGGGAGAAGTCCGCGGGTGCTTCGATCAGAAAGGTCCGGACAATCCGCGGCGTATCAGCTGCCGCCGGAAACATGGCGAGCACGAGCGCTATTCCGAGGGTAACGAAGCCGGGGTATCTCATCATCGTTCGTCCAGACGTCTCAGGGGGAAACGTCGTCCGTATGCTTTCAGACGAGCCAAGCGCAGAAAGGGTGCAATCAGTAACGCGATTGCGGGGGGATTTCCCGGAATAAATGAGGCTTGTGACCTAGGCAGGAGGCTCCCCTCAGCCACTGGGCCTGCGCCGACCGATCAGGGCGTTGTCAGGTCCGCGGTAACCGCCACGGGCAGCCGGATTTCGATGGTCGTACCGTGGTCGGCGGCCGACTCCTCGGCCGTGCGCGATTCCAGCCGGAATTCCCCGCGCATCGCCTTGGTGAAGTCGCGCATCAGCATCATTCCAAAACCGGTGCCTTCCTCGTTCATCGTGCCGGGCCGGCTCTGGATGCGCCCGGAGCGTGCAAAGGCTTCGCGCATTTCGCGGGGGATACCCACGCCGTGATCGCGGATGCGTAGCACCATGGTGTCGCCCTCGCGCCGCAGGCTCACATCGATGAAGCCGCCCGAGGAGCTGAACTTCACGGCGTTGGAAAGGGCGTTGGCGATAATGGTCAGCCGTAGCATGCGCGGCTCGGCCAGCACGACGGCGTGCTCCGGCCAATCCGTCCTCCGCAGCGTGATCCGCTTCCGGCTGAGCTTCTCCTGCACCATGCGTTCGGCGTCGTGGAAGACGGTGCAAAGATCGACCGGTTCGCGGGGTAAGTTGCCGCCGTTGAGTTTCAGCGCTTCGACCTGCCGGGTTGAATCCACGATTTCCTTGATCGACTTCACGGCGTGCTGAAGGCGGCCGGTCGTCGCGTCCAGATCGACGGGCCGCCCGGCCTCGCGGTTCAGCTGCAGCAAGTCGGTGGTCATGCCGATAGTGGCGAGCGGGGTGCTCAAATCGTGGCAGAGGACCCGCACCATTCGTTCCAGTCCGGCGAGCTCCAGATCACGCAATTCCTTCTGATGGCGTACCTCGGCCAGTTGTTTGATCTTATAGCTGATCCCGATCGTCGTGAAGAGGATCTCCCAGACGACTGATATGACCGGCAGGTAAGCTTCACCCGGCACATCGGGCACAAGTCGGAAGCGCGCCAGATTCAAGTAGATAGCCGTAGCGAGAAGGGGCAGCCACCCGATCGAGATCAAAGCTGAGCCGAGAATGCGATGCCGCAGTGCCACGACGCAGGCCACAACTAGAAACGCGGCGCCGAAAGCTTGGATCGCGGATGCCACAGTTTGCAGGGCGGCGGCCGGTAGGAAGAAGGACGCCGCAAGCACCACGCTTACCACCGCGATTCCGTACCGTATTGTCCGGTCAAGCGAGGGAACAACGGTAGAAAACGGGAAGAAACTGCGAAAGGCCATGAGGGAGAATATGCCGTGCAGGATCCGGAGATGATGCCGAGCCTCCGCCAGGTGAAAGGTGCCGATGTACCCGTCCCAGATCACGCTGAAGTCGCTGGTTTGGGTGAAAAGCAGAAGAAGGAGACAGACTGAAACGAGCAGGTAGTCGCGAGCGGCGGGATCCCTCAGCCGCAGGAGTATCGCAGCCTGGATGATCAGCAGGATGGCGAGCGATCCGAGATAGGAGAAATGCATCGCGATGCTGACCATGTCCTCGGAATGCAACTGGAGCTCTGAAACGAGCCTCGGTCGCAGCGGGGTGAGCGTTCCGGTGGTGATGCCGATGAGAACTTCCGCTTGTTCTGTTTTCCAGGCTGTCAGGGGCAAAGTGAGGTTAGTGGAGCTATGTCGGCGGCGCTCGGCGGGAACGGAGTATCCGGCCTCGAAGCGATCGAGCATCCGGCCGCTCTCCAGTAGGAGAGCCTCCGCCTTATGGTGAATGGCGGTGTTCAGTCGTAGCACATTGCTGCGCCGGTGACCTCCAGCCGGTTGCTCCAATTCCAGTTTGAACCACGTGGTTCGTCCGACCTGCAGTTTCGCGTCATCCAGCGACCCCAAGGCTTTGACCGGGAAAGACCTCAGGAGCTGAAGGGAGGTCTCATCCCGGAGGGAGAAGTCCGCGGGTGCTTCGATCAGAAAGGTCCGGACAATCCGCGGCGTATCAGCTGCCGCCGGAAA
>JBEGJD010000237.1:0-6532 GCA_041184765.1 Verrucomicrobiota bacterium
CTTCCGCCGGCGGCGTTAGAATAATGCGCCGGTTTTCAATCCTGCTGCTGATCGCCGCGGCCGCTCCCGCGGCGGAACGACCCACGCTCGTGCTGCGCGAGGAAGCACGAGTCGCCGTCGCCCGGGGTGACTTTGATACCGCCCGCAAGGTCCTGACCCAAGCCGTAGCCGCGCAGCCGGATTCGCCTGCATTGCTACTGGAGCTCGCCGCTGTCGCCGCCCGGCAGGACGACGGCGCGGCGGCGATCGCGGCTCTGGAAAAAATCGCCGCCCTCGGCGCTGCGCCCCCGGCTGAGCGCGATCCGCGTTTTGCCAGCCTGCAGGGCACCGCACCCTTCCGGAGGGTCATGCAGGCCTTTTCTCAAGTGCGTGAGCCGGCCGGCCCGGTCGACGAACTCATCAACCTCCCCGGACGAAACGGCATCATCGAGGGCATCACGTGGCGCGCCCGCACCGGGGATCTTTTCCTCGGAGATGTACGCCACCGCGGCATCTGGCGCCGCGATCGCGAGGGGCGCGTCGCGCGCTTCAGCGCGGAAGACGAGTCGCTCCTCGGTATCTTCGGCCTGGCGATCGACGAGGTCCGCGGGCTCCTGTGGGCTGCGATGAGCGCGGTGCCGGAGATGGAGGGGTTCGCGGCAGAAATGAAGGGCACCGGCGCCCTCGCCGCCTTCAGCCTGGCGACCAGCGAACTCGTCCGCGTCGTCGAGGTGCCCGACGACGGCCGGGAACATGGCCTTGGCGATCTTCATATCGCCGAGGACGGCACGGTTTACGCGACCGACGCCAAGGCGCCGGTCATCTGGAAACTCGAGCCCGGCGCGGAGGAACTGCAGCGGTTCGCGGAGGAACGTTCGCTCGTTTCCCTCCAAGGCATCGTGCGCTGGCGGGACGACTTCATCGTGGCGGATTACCAACGCGGACTCTTCGCGGTTTCGCCGGCCGATGGCCGTTTCCGGCAACTGCTTCCCCCGCCGGGGGCATCCCTCGTGGGATTGCACGGACTGGTCACCACTCCGGCCGGCATCGCCGCCACGCAGGCAGGCATCACGCCCGAACGTGTCGTGCTTCTCGTACCCTCCGATGCGGAGGACCGGGTGAGCTCCGTCGCCGTGCTCGCCTCCGGCCATCCCGGGCTGAACGACCTCGGTCTGATCACGCTCGTGAACCAGCAACCCACCTGGGTCTCCGGCGCGGGATGGGACGCGCCCGTGACCACCCCCGCGGCAAACCGCGGCCGCACCGTGCGGATCCTCCAGACTCGCCTGCCCTGAAGCGGCAAGCGTCGCCGACTAACCTCAAGGCGGCGTGGCCCGCCTGGCCGAGAGGATATTTTCCAGCTCGGACTCCATTCGCCGTCGCAACCCCGCAGCCGCCGGCTCCCCGATCAGATTGCTGAGCTCGTACGGATCTTCCTGCAGGTCGTAGAGTTCGTCCATCCCTTCGAGTTCGCGGTACCGGATGAATTTGTGCTGCCCCGTCCGCACCGCGTCATAGCCCATCTTCAACGTACGCGGGAACACGATGTCGGTTGTGTACTCGATGAGAAATGACTTCCGCCAGTTCGCCGGAATCCCGTCGAGGAGCGGTAGCAGCGAACGCCCGTCGATTCCGGGCATGGGCGAAGCTCCGGCGAACTCCATGATCGTGGGGGCAAGATCCGTGGTAAGGGCCATCCCGGCGGGCTCCACGCCCGCCTTCACCCGTGCGGGATAGCGCATCAGCAACGGCAGCCGGATGGACTCCTCGTAGGCGAGACGACGCTCTTCGCTCAGGCCGTGTTCGCCGTAAAAGTAGCCGTTGTCGCCGATCACCATGACCACGGTACGATCGAGCGAACCTTGCTCCTCGAGCGCCGCCATGATCCGGCCAAGACCTTCATCCACGGCGGCGAGCATGCGCAGGCGATCGCGGATCGTTTCGTCAGGAGTGACGGTTTCCGGCCCCAGCGGCTTCAAGCCGGCAATAGGGCGCTCCAACGCGGGCTTCCCTTTCGGAGGGATCGCGTAGTTCCCACGTCGCGTCGGGCGGGCGCCGGCGTAGAGCTCCTTATGCCGCTCCGCCGGGATGAAACCGCCCTCGCCGATTGGCTCCGAGGTGCCATCGGCCCGCTGAACTTTGTTCGGATGCAGCGCCTTATGGGAAAGCATCAGCATGAAAGGCGCGGACCGACGGCGCCCGATGAACTTCAAGGCTCGTTCGGTGAAAATATCGGTCACGTAGCCGGGGGCACGGGCCAGCCGGCCGTCCTCGAACAATTCCGGATCGGCGACCTCCCCCTGCCCCTTCATCGCCACCCAATAATCGAAGCCCGGCCGCGGCGTGGGGTCGTTGCCCATATGCCATTTGCCGATGAACCCGGTGTTGTAGCCGGCCGCGTGCAGAGCGCGCGCGAACGTCGGCAGCGCATGGCTGCGAGGGCTGCGGTCTGTGTTGTCGAGGATGCCGTGGTGGCGGGTCTCCAGACCGGTCAGGATGTTGGCCCGGCTGGGCGAACAGAGCGGCGTGACTGCGAAGAAGTTCCGGAACTGCGCTCCCTCGCGCGCGACACGGTCGAGATGGGGAGTCCGGGCAAACGGGTGCCCCGCCGCGCCGAAATCATCGAAGCGTAGGTCGTCCACCACGACCAGCAGCACGTTGGGCCGCTGATCCTCCACGGGGAGGGAGGGCGAGGCCCCCGCGGCAGCGGAGGCCAACAGCATGGCCGCGATTAGAAATTTCATACAACGGTACTCCACGACGGCCGGTCGCTCCGATGGCGTCAAAACTTCAGGCTCGTGCTGAGGTACCAAAGGCGGCCGACGGGATTGTAGGTCGCAAGATCGGCTCCCACGTCGCCACCGAACGCTTGCGGTGCGGACGGCGGCATCCGGTCGGTGAGGTTGTTGACGCCAAGGGTGACTTTAAGCGCACCGGTAATCCGTCCTCCTCCCGGCAGGGCGAGGTTCCGGAACGAACGCGAAATGGAAGTATCCCACGATTGATAGGCCGGAACCGCGATCCGCCGCAGACTGGTGCTTCCCGCGAAAATGATTCCACCGGCGCCCAGGTCGACGACGCTCGACACGTAGGTGTGGTTCAGCGTCGCGGACCACGAGCCGCGACTCCAAACCGAAGCGGTGAACCACTTCACTCCGGGTATCGTACCCTGCCCTTCCGCCAGCGTGGTGACGTGCCCGGCGTATTCGTAGTAGGACTGGGTGGGCAGCGCCTGGAACTGGTAATCCAGAAAGAAGGTGCCTGCGGTGCTGACGTTCAGCCGGCCGAATTCCGACTTCGGGAACTCGTAATTCGCGGATAGATCGACCGCCTTCAGACGCTGGCCCGCGATGTTGATGCGCGAGTCGGTCACGAAGACCACGTTGGGTGAAACACCCGACCGCAGCAGGGCCGAGAGCTGGCCCGCGGACGTGACCGGGGCGGGAGTCGGCAGCGACGGATCGGGGCTGGTCGGAAAATTACCGATCGCCACCTGTGATGCGAACGGGGAACGGGGGCCGGAGGCATCAACGCTCCCGAGGATGTTGGCGGCACCGGCCACCCCCACCAGCGAACGCTGCCGCACCTCGATGAGATCGAAGCCGAGCGTCAGGCGCGGGATTGCCCGCGGAGAATACACGACGCCGAACGAGGAGGTTTTGGCGGTGGACGGCTTAAGGTCGGGATTCGCGCCCGAACGCTGGCGCGCGAAACCAGGCACACCGAAGACGGTTTGAATGACGCCGGCGGCGGTGGCGCCCTCCGTCGTGGGCCCGAAAAGCGCGAAGAGCGACGGCGCCACGAAGGCCTCGGAATAGGTTCCGCGCACGGTGATCTCGTCGCCAAACGGGCGCCAACGCACGCCGTACTTCGGCACCCTCGACGGACCGGCGTCGCTGTAATTCTCGTACCGGTAGGCGGCCGAAAGCTCGAGCAGACGGAGCGCGGGCACCCCCATGCGCTCGGCGGTCACCGGCACCCGAATCTCGGCGAACCCAGCTTCAATCGTGCGCCGCCTTGCAATGGGATCGAAGAAATTACCGTTCTGCCAGCGGCGCGACGTGGCACCCGTGCTGAAGGAGTTCTCGTCCGGCAAGCCCGACAAATCCTCCTCGCGGAAGTCGACGCCCACCGCGGCCCCCAGCGGGCCGGCCGGCAAGTCCAGCAGGGAGCCCGAGACGCGAGCGTCGATCTGCTTCAATCCCGCCGTGAACAGATTCGCGGTCGCACCGCGGATGTTGTCGAACACGGAGGGATTCAAACCCTCCGGGCGCGCGAGCAGATCAATGGCCGGTTGGACGATGGAATTGGCCGGAGTGAGCGCGGCTTGCCACTGCGCGAGGGTCGTGGTGTTCGGCGGCGCGTTATAGCTGCGGAAGATCCGCGCGTAGCGGCCGCCCACCTGGGGATTGCCGTTGGCATCATACCCGCCCGCGAGCGCCAGTTGCAGGTTCGGCGCGTAGTACTGGCCGCCCAGGGAGTTCTCCAGGCGGTTGGTGTTGAGGTTGTAGCCCGCCTCCCAGCGCAGGCGCTCACCCAGTTTCCCGCGGAATCCGCCGACGAAGCGGCGCAGCAGCGCCGAATTTTCGGCCCGGCGCACGTCCGGTGTGTACCGGAACGCGGCGAACAACGCGGAGCGCGTCGGGTTGTAGGGGGCGTTTACCGGGACCGTGGTGGTGATGCCAAGCGCCCCCTGCTGCGACCAGCTGTCGCTGCGGGAATCCATCGCCTCCACAAAGAACTCCAGCCGGTCCGGAATGAGCCGGTAAGTGCCCGCCAATGTAAGCGCCCGCTTGCGGGACTGGATGGTGAGCGTGACAAAAGGAGCGAGGTCGAAGGTGTCGGCGATCGGCTGGACAGACGAGGCCTGGTAAATACCGGACGCCACCAACTCGTTGAGGTTCGCGAAAACCGCCGCCGGCCCCGTGGGCGTGACCAGGCTCGGCGAATTCAGACCGGTGCGCAGAAAGGCGGTGGGGAACGCGGTCGAAGATTGCCCCAGCGCGCCCGAAATCGTGGCCGATTTCCCCCGCTGCGGGTTCGAAAAGGGCCGGTCGGACTGGAACAGCGGTGTGATGTCCGACTTGGAGAACGACAGGGTGAGACTCAGCCGATCGGTCCGGGCACCGCCGACGACGTAGACCGACCTTTGCGTGTAATCGCCCTCGCGGGTTGATCGCGCGTAACGGCCGCCGATCTCCAGGCCCTCGAAATCGTGCTTCAGCTTCACGTTCACCACACCGCCAACCGCATCCGAGCCGTAGATGGCGGAAGCGCCGTCCGTCAGCACCTCCATCGACTGGATCGCCGCCAGCGGGATCTGGTTCACGTCCACGAAGGAGCGGCCGCCCCGGGCGCTGGCGCCGCTTTCGGGCAGGCGTCGACCGTCCAGCAGCACGAGCGTGGGAAGATTCCGCAGGGAAAGCTGGGATCCGCCGGTCGTCGCGGAGCCACCGGACACGTTGCCGTTGGTTGCCCCGAGATTGCCGCTGCCGGCGAAGCTCGGCATCCGTGCCTGCGCCACCTCGAGAAGATTCGAGGCCAGACCGGTGCGCTCGATCTCCTCACGATTGATGATCGTGACCGGAACCGCGACCGCGTCTGCCGCGGTGGGGATGTTGGAACCCGTGACGACGAACGCGCCGAGCCGCACCGCCTCCGCGGCAGGGGAACCGCCAGCAGGCGGGCGGGCCGGCAGCGTCTGCGCTGAGGACCGGGTCACGGCGGATATCAGGCCGGCCGAAAGGGCGAGCAGGATGCGAAGACGATCGTTCATGGAATAAAGAAGGGGTTGGGCCGGCGAAATGAGGAAACGGCGCGTGGGTGTCTCGGTCACCCAGCCGGTGGTGATGGGACCAAGCGTTGGATGATTCACGGTGAGCGCGAGAAAGTTCCAGTAGTCGGGCACGTGAAAGTTATCCGCGTCGAGCCGCGAGGCGTAGCGGCGACGCATCACGCCGTTGGCGGTGTTGATGGGATCGGTCGAGAACGGCACGCCCGGCCAGGAGTCGCGCCGTCTCGCGCTCGCGATCACGCGTTCGGAATAAGCTGCGGTGCCGACAATAGGAGGGCGTCGCGGCGAGCCCAGCGAAGATGGTGTTGATCACGCCCTGACTCTCGAAGTCGCCGTTATCGACCTCGAAGTTCGCCGAGAACGCCAGCGCCTGCTGGAGGTTCAACGCGCCGATGTCGTCGAGGAAGCCCGTCGTGAGCACATCCAGCACGCCCGGAGTGCCGTTGAGGCTCGAGTTGAGCCGGGATCCCGCGAGGGTGTTCGCGGCACGATAGCCCTCGTCGCCGGCGGAACTCGCCGTGAACGGGCTGAGGGAAACCACCTGAGCATCGCGCGCCGCTCCGGCGACCGCGGACGACGCCGTCGGCACCGTCTGGGCGTGGGTGTCCTGAAAAACAAGGGCGGCGGCTGAAAAGCCGCCGACAAGGCAGGATCGGATTCTCATGCGGGCGGCAGGACTGAGGTGCGGGAGCGTAAGATCGAAAAACGCGACTGCCCCGGACCTTCTGCCGAACCAACCGCGCTGAACCCGCTCAGAAT
>JBEGJD010000238.1:0-4288 GCA_041184765.1 Verrucomicrobiota bacterium
TGCTCCGACCGGAGTCGCTCGGTGGCGCGATTCTCCTTCGTCCGATGGTGGTGCTCGAGCAAACCGCGCCCGCCGGTTCGCTAGCCGACCGTCGCGTGCTACTGCTAAACGGCTCGACCGACCCACTGGTGCCGCCCGACCACCCGGAAAGACTCGCCGCCAGCCTGCGCACCGGCGGCGCCGACGTTACCGTTACCCTTCTCGCCGCCAGCCACGGACTCACGCCGCAGGACCTCGCGGCGGCGAAGGCGTGGCTGCACGCGGCCTAGAAGCCAGCGGGCCCGGGCGCGGGATTTTCGCTGGGCGGCCGTGACGGGAAGTGACAGTCACTCGCTCCGCTACCCCTTTTGCGTCCCATGCTCCATCGAATCCTTTGGCTCGGCCTTGCGCTGGTCGGCCTGATCCCAACCGGAACCGGCGCCACTCCGACGGCGAGGCCCAACGTCCTGTTCATCCTCGCGGAGGACATCGGCAACCAGCTCGCCTGCTACGGCGAGCCGCTGGTGCGCACCCCGCATCTCGACCGCCTCGCGGCGCGCGGCGTGCGTTACACGAACGCATTCACGACGGCACCCGTCTGCTCCGCCAGCCGTTCGGCGATCATGACGGGCATGTACCAAACCACGATCGGCGCGCATAACCACCGCACGTGGCAGTGGAACAAGCGGCCGCTGCCCGAGGGCGTTCGCACGCTCACCGACTGCCTGCGCGACGCGGGCTACTTCACCGCCAACCTCGCCCCCGGACCCGGCAAGGCGAAGAAGGCGGCCCCGACCGGCGTACCCGGCATCACGGGCGCGTCGGGCACGGGCAAGACGGACTTCAATTTCCTCACGGACAACCCGCCTTTTGACGGCTTCGACTGGAACCAGCGGAAACCCGGCCAGCCCTTTTTCGCCCAAATCTCGATCAACGAGAGCCACAAGGGGCCGGGTTGGACCTACGCTCGTTCGAAGGACTCGCCGGTCGGGCACGTCGATGCCGCGCAGGTGAAACTCCCCCCCTACACGCCCGACCATCCCGTCGCGCGCGAGGAGTACGCCAACTACCTCGACGCGATCCAGCTCATGGACCACTACGTCGGTGAATTGCTCGCCCGACTGGAGCGCGAAGGCCTCGCGCGCGACACGATCGTCGTGTTCATGGGCGACAACGGCCAGTGCCTGTTCCGCTCGAAGCAATTCCTCTACGACGGCGGCATCTCGGTGCCGCTGATCATCGCGTGGCCCGACGGACGCCGCGCCGGGGAAGTCGACCGTCAGCTCGTATCATCGATCGACGTGACGGCAGCCCTGCTCGGGTTCGCCGGAGCGCCGCGCCCGCCGGCGATGCAGGGCCGGGACTTCCTCGCGCCTGGCGCGAGCCCGCGGACCCACGTCTTTGCCGCGCGCGACCGCATGGACGCCTCGACGGATCGCATGCGCGCGGTGCGCACGGAGCGCTGGAAATACATCCGCAATTATTTCCCGGCGATCCCGTACATGCAGCACAACGCCTACAAGGAGAGCCAGTACCCCACATGGAACCTCGTGAAGCAGCTCGCGAAGGAAGGAAAACTCACACCCGAGGCCGCGCTGTTCGCCGCCGAGCGCAAACCCCTCGAGGAACTCTTCGACCTCGCCGCCGATCCCCACGAGGTGCGCAATCTCGCCGCCGACCCGGCTCACGCCGCCACCCTGCGCGAACTCCGCGCGCTCGTCGACGCGTGGGTGGCCGAAAGCCACGATCAAGGCGGGCGCAGCGAGGATCCGCTCGACATCTTCCGCGGCTACAACGGGCGCCTGCCGGAGGAGTCCGAAAAGGCGAAGAAGAACTGAGCCGCCCAAACCTCCCGCACGACTAGCGATGAATCGCCGCACCTTCCTTTCCGCCTCGGCAGCAGTTCCTACCGCCCTACCCGTGCTCGTCCGCGCGGCCGACGCCCCACCGCGTCCCGTCAATCGCACCACCACCGCGATCGCTGCGTACTACCTCAACGCGCACATGTACACCATCGTCCCGCGTCATGTGCGCGCGGACATGGAGTGGATGGCCTCCATCGGCACGCAGTACCTGTGTGTCGGCGTGCTCGAGCAGGACCTCTTCGCCGCGCGGGAGAACCACGCGCTGATCCTCGCCGAGGCCACACGCGTCGGGATGAAAGTCCTGGCAGTGCCTTCGCGCTGGGCTGGCCTCACCGCCGGTGCGCCCAAGACCCCCAGCCTCTTCTCGGTGGCCAACCCCGACACCTGGATGATGAACAAACGCGGCACGACCCTGGTGAGCCCGCAGGTCTCCGGCGTGATCAGCAGCATCCATCATCCCAAGACCCTGCAGTTCTTCCAGGACACGCTCACGGAGCTGTTCCGTCAGCACCCAACGATGGCGGGCTTCATTCTCGACGAACCCAAGGCGTTCAACATCGACACTTCACCGATGGCCGTCACCGCCCTCGGCGCCAACGCCCCGCTCGAGGCGCACCTCGGCGCCGCCCGCGACTTCTATTCGAAGGTCTGCCGCTTCGCGAAGGAACGTTGGCCGGAGAAACTCACGATCCTGTTCCAAAAGGCCGACAACCACACGCCGGCCGAACTCACTGCCGGCGGCGGCGTCGGCCCGCTCGATTACTACGGATGCGACGGCCGACCCTGGACGCGCGAAGAGGACCAGCGTTTCCCGCACGGCGGAGCGAACTCCGAGAGCGGCAAGGGTAAGATCCTGCTGAGCGGAATCGGGCAGCTGTTCATCAACACGGCGCGCAAGGTACCCGGCCGGAAATCGTTTTTCCTCGCGGAAAATCACAACATCACTGTGGCGATGATCGACGCGATGGACCGCGACTATCCCGCGGCGCTCGCCCTGCGGCCGGATCTTTTCGCCTACTACTATTACCCGCGGAACGTGCAGGAGCCCGACCGGGCGATGGAAATCATCGCGAAGCACATCCGGCGCTTCACGCAGGGCTAGTCCGAACCCCGCGTAGCACGGGCTGGAAAGTCCCCGATCCACGGATAGGATCTTTCCACGCCGCCGCATCCGTCCTGCCCAACCGCCATGCGCCTCACGTACCTCGGCCACTCCTGCTTTCTCGTCGAAACCGATAGCGCCCGGATCCTCATCGACCCGTTTCTCACGGAAAATCCGGCCGCCGCGATGAAGGAGGAGGACGTCCACTGCGACGCGATCCTCGTTTCGCACGGGCATGAGGACCACACCGTCGATGCGGTCGCCATCGCGAAGCGCAACGATGCCCTCATCGTGGCCAACTACGAGCTGGCGGAGTATTTCTCCGCCAAGGGCGCGCGGACCCATGGCCTGAACCCGGGCGGCGCCCACGTTTTTCCTTTCGGCAAGGTGAAGCTCACCCTCGCCCATCACTCCTCCAGCATGGAGGCCGGGCTCAACGCCGTGTACCTCGGTACTCCTTGCGGCATCTTGCTCCAAGCCGGCGGCAAGACCCTCTACCACGCCGGCGACACCGCGCTCTTCCTCGACATGCAGCTCATCGGACGCGCCAACCTCGACGTGGCGCTGGTCCCGATCGGCGACAATTACACCATGGGACCAGAGGACGCGCTGACGGCGCTCGATTTCCTGAAGCCGCGCATCGCGGTGCCGATGCACTACAACACATGGCCCCTGATCGCGCAGGATGGCGCCGCCTTCGCCCGCAAGGCAAACGAGGCGGGCCACACCGTGCATCCGTTGAAGCCGGGCGAGAAGCTGGAGATCTGAAACTCCGCGCCGAGAGCGGCTGATACTGGGCCCGGAACAGGAAGACCGGAAATTTCGGGAAGCTTATCGCTCCCATCCCATCCGCACCATCGGCGACATCCGCGGTTAAAAACACCGCGATTCGGAAACGCCTTCGGCCGTCGAGCTCACTTCATGGTCCGGGGCAAACAGCCCCGGCTACATCAAGGCCCGGAGAAAACAGCCGCGGCTACACTCAAGCCGCTCCCATTCGTGTCCCTTGGTGTCGATTCGTGGTTCGCTCCCTCCGAGGCGATTGCACTTCCCCTGATCACCACCGTCCATCGTCTCACCGATTTGCGCCACCTGCGCCTTTTTTCGGCCAACTTCGTGGATGGCCGCGCGGAGGCTCAAACGACGCAGGAACTGGGCTCCAACCCGCCCATCTCATTTCATCCGTGTCGATCCGCGTCCATCCGTGGTTGACCCACGCGGAGCGATTCAGGAGCGCGTCAGGAACCGCATCGCTTGGAACAGAAGAACGGGGAGTTCGGAAAGGCTTACAGCCATTTCCTCATCCGCATCATCTGCGAAATCCGCGGTTAAAAACGCGGAG
>JBEGJD010000239.1:0-10942 GCA_041184765.1 Verrucomicrobiota bacterium
GTATCAGGCGCGCAAGGAGATCGCTCCGGAGCACCTGAGTGAGCTTGCCGAGAGCATCCGCTCCGAAGGGCTCTTGCAGCCCGTGGTCGTACGCAAGGCGGGGGATCGCTTTCAACTCATCGCCGGTGAGCGTCGTTGGCGGGCGTTCCAGATGCTCAAGATTCGCGCGATCCCCGCGCGGGTGGTCGAGGCCAGCAACGCTTCGTCCGCCGCGCTCGGCCTGATCGAGAATCTGCAGCGCGAGGGCCTCAACGCCATCGAGGAGGCGCAGGGGTATGCGAGTTTGATCCGTGATTTTGATCTCACTCAGGAGACCGCCGCGGAGCGGGTAGGGAAGGGTCGCGCCTCGGTGGCGAACTCTCTCCGGCTGCTTTCGCTCGATGCCGAGACGCAGGGCTACATTTCGAAAAACCTGCTCAGCGTCGGCCACGCCAAGGTGCTCCTCGGCGTGCAGGACGCATCGAGCCGTCTCGTGCTCGCCCGCCGGGTGATCGAGGAGGGCCTCAGCGTCCGCGCCACCGAGAAACTCGCCCTGAATCTCAAGCCCGCTGGTGGCGCGACGCCCGCGAAGGGCGGCAAAGCACCGGTTTCCTCGCGCGACGCGGCCACTGTGGCCGGCATCGAGAAGCGCCTGGGCTCCCACCTGGGCGCACGCGTCGCGATCATCCACAGCCCCAAGAAAGGCCGGATCGTGATCGAGTATCGCGGCAACGAGGACCTCCAGCGGTTGCTGGAGAAGTTCGGCGTCGAAGCCTGAGCCGGGGCGATAGCGCCATTTTGCGGCGCCGCCCCCGCGACCGTTTTCATCCCCACCCCATGAAACGCTGCGTCCTGCGGCGCGCCCTGCGCGTCCTCTTCCCGTCGTTGTTCCTGCCGGCCGTCGTTTTCGCCGCGCGGCCTAATTTCGTCGTCATCATGGCCGACGATCTCGGCTACGGGGACGTTTCGGCTTACGGCTCGAAGGCACTGCGCACTCCTCACATCGATCGTCTCGCCACCGAGGGCGTCCGCTTCACCGGCGGCTACTGCTCCGCCTCCACCTGCACCCCCACGCGTTACTCGTTCCTGACGGGAGCCTACGCTTTCCGGCGCAAGGGGACGGGTATCGCCCCGCCCAATAGTCCGCTGGTCGTTCCTGTGGGTGAACCCACCATTGCCTCAGTCCTCAAGAGCGCTGGCTACCGCTCTGCGGTCATTGGAAAGTGGCACCTCGGTCTCGGCGGGCCTCCCGGACCCGATTGGAACGGTCACATCAAGCCGGGTCCTCGCGAGCTGGGCTTTGATTACAGTTTCCTCCTGCCGACGACCAATGACCGCGTGCCGCAGGTCTTCGTCGAGGACGGCCGCGTCGCTGGGCTCGATCCCAAGGATCCGCTCTGGGTGGGGGATAAGTCGCCGTCACCCGACCACCCGACCGGCATTACCCACCGTCAGACGCTGAAGATGGATTGGTCCCACGGCCACAATCAGACCATTCACAACGGTATCAGCCGGATCGGGTTCTACACGGGTGGCCAGACGGCGCGTTTTCGCGACGAGGATCTGGCGGACCGCTGGGTGGAAAAGGCGGTCGCTTGGATCACGGCCGAGCGCGATCGCCCCTTCTTTCTTTTTCTAGCCTCGCACGATCCTCACGTGCCGCGCGTGCCGCACGAGCGTTTCCAGGGAAAGTCGGGCCTCGGACCGCGCGGTGATGCCATCCTGCAATTCGACTGGTGCGTCGGCGAGGTGACGGCCGCGCTCGAGCGACTGGGCCTCGCGGAAAAAACGCTCGTGATCGTGTGTTCCGACAACGGGCCGGTGATGGACGATGGCTATGTGGACTTCGCGCTGGAGAAGCGCGGCGACCACCGGGCCGGAGGGCCGCTTCGCGGGGGTAAATACAGCGTCTACGAGGGCGGCACACGCACGCCGTTCATCGCGCGCTGGAAAGGCGCGGTGGCGCCGCGCGTTTCCGATGAGGTGGTGTGTACCATCGACCTGGCCTCCAGTTTCGCCGCGCTCGCGGGGCAGCCCGTGCCGGTCAACGGGTTCCCGGACAGCTTCGACGTGTCCGGCGCGCTGCTTGGGCGTCCCGGTGCGAAGGGTCGCGCTTCATTGGTGCAGCAGGACAACGGCCAGGCGGGAAATTTCGGTTATCGCGCCGGCAACTGGAAGCTGGTGCGGCACGACTCCAAGCAGGCTTACAACCAGCGGGTCGAGGAGCAGTTGCGCAACACGCCCGTACCCGCTTTCCAGCTTTTCGACCTGGCGAAGGACATCGGGGAGTCGAAGGACCTCTCCACCGTGCATCCCGAGGTCCTTGAACGCATGAAATCCGAGCTCGTCGGAATCATCACCTCCGGCCGCAGTCGCCCCTGAATTCAATTTGCCCGCCGCCATGAAAAAATCGCTACCTCGCTTCCCGGTCCTGTTGGCGCTCCTGATCTCGTCCGCCGCTTCGGTTCCCGCCGCCTCCGCGGCGCGTCCGAATGTCGTGATCTTCCTCGTCGACGACATGGGTGTCATGGACACCTCGGTGCCCTTCCTCACCGACGCCGCGGGCCGGCCCCAGCGTCATCCGCTCAACGAGTACTACCGCACGCCCAATATGGAGCGGCTCGCCGCGCGGGGTATCCGTTTCAGCAATTTCAGCGCGATGAGCGTCTGCTCGCCGACGCGCATTGCGATCGCGACCGGACAAAACGCGGCGCGGCACCGGACGACCAACTGGATCAATCCCGACAACGACAACGCCGGCCCAAAGGGGCCCCCGCAATGGAACTGGCGCGGACTGCGTAAGGGCGACGTCACGCTCGCCTCTCTCCTCCGGGACAGCGGCTACCGCACGATCCATGTCGGCAAGGGGCATTTCGGCCCACGAGGCAGCCAGGGAGCCGACCCCTTGAATCTTGGCTTCGATGTGAATGTCGGCGGAGCGTCCATCGGCGCACCAGCGACCTATTACGGGCGCCAGAACTACGCGACGGGGAAGAACGGAAAGCGCTCCAACGCCGCAGTCCCGGGACTGGAAAAGTACCACGGTACCGAGACCTTCCTCAGCGACGCACTGACGCTTGAGGCTAATCGCCACATCGGCGAGGCGGTGAAGGCGGGGAAGCCCTTTTTCCTGAATTTCGCCCACTACGCGGTGCATTCACCTTTCGATTCCGATCCGCGCTTCGCCGCGCACTACCGCGACTCCGGAAAGCCCGCCCAGGCGCAGGCTTTCGCGACCCTGATCGAGGGCATGGACAAGTCATTGGGCGATCTGCTCGACCATCTGGAGAAGCTCGGAGTGGCGGAAAACACCGTAATTTTCTTCCTTGGCGACAACGGCTCGGACGCTCCGATCGGGCATCAGCACGCGGTCGCCTGTGCGGCTCCGCTTCGCGGCAAGAAGGGGTCCCATTACGAAGGGGGCATGCGCGTGCCGTTCATCGCGGCCTGGGCTAAGCCCGCCGCCGGATCTTCCGTTCAGTCCCGCCTGCCGATCGCGATCGGTGCTACGCAGTCGCAGCTGGGCGCGGTTCAGGATTTGTTTCCGACCGTGCTGAATCTCGCGGGTGCCAAGGCGCCGTCCGGGCATGTGGTTGACGGCCTGCCGCTCGCTTCGCTGCTGACCGGTCGCCGGGACCCCTCGAGATCGGATGCCTTCCTGATGCATTACCCGCATGCGCCGCATCGCACAGACTACTTCACGACTTATCGGGAAGGCGGATGGAAGGTGATCTACCACTATTTTCCCTCGGAGGTTTCCGGAGGATCACACTACCAGTTGTTCAACCTAGCCGAGGATCCCTATGAGTCGAACGACCTCGCCGCGACCCGGCCGGAGGAACTCCGGCGGATGATGCAGGCGATGGTGACGCAGCTCGAGCGGCATGGTGCGCTCTATCCGGTCGAGGGCGGAAAAACCGCATCTCCGCGGCTGCCTTGAGCGCTCTCCCGAGCTGCTTCTGACGGCATGAAAAAGCCCGCCGCAGAGAGGCGGCGGGCTTCGCAATTAAAGGGAAGCGGCGGACTCAGGCCGTGACCTTCGGGAGGTCGGCCTCCAGCTCGACGGCACGAGGGTGGTTGCGCTTTACCCGTAGCAGCTGATGCCGGCGCTGCAACATCCGGTCGAGCTTATCGACGAGCATGGCGATCGCCTTGTGGCATTCATCCGCGCGTACCGACGCGTTCATGTCGGGGCCGTGGATCTCGATGTGGCCCTTGGCCGCGAACTGCACGCCCGCGGCGGGGCTCCGGTCACACTCCAGCTCCACGCGGAGGCGGATGATCCGTTCCTCGTGGCGAAACAATCGCTCGGCCTTCTCTCGCACGAACGTCTTGAGGGACGGCGTGAGCTCGAGGTGGATGCCGGACACGATCACTTCGTGGGTATTTTGGCTGTTCATGTTTCTCCGTATGGGTTCGGTTGAAACGACGCCGGGAAGAGCCCCGTCGCCGTGAAAATTCATGCCAACTCCCCGGACCAATGAACATCTCCAAACCTTTTCCGCCGCCGTTGTGACGGGTGGATCTTCCGGTCTTGGAAAATCGTTCATTCGTCTTCTTCAAACAGGTAATCCGGGGCTGCTGATTTGCAACCTTTCGCGCCGTAATCCCTGCGCGGATCTTGCGGAAAACTCCGCGGGAAAGGTGCGGCACTTCTCCTGCGATCTTTCGCGCTCGGGGGAAATCGCAACCGCGGCGGATCAGGTCATCGCGGCAATTGCGTCCGAAGCCCCTTCGGGGCGCGTGCTGTTGATCAACAACAGCGGTATCGGTGGTTTCGGCCGGTTTCCGGCGCCGTCGGCGGAGCGCCAGCTCGAGATAATTGACGTGAACGTGCGCGCGGTGGTCGACCTGACGGCGCGGTTGCTGCCCTGCCTGCGGGGCCGTGGTGGAGCGATCATCAACGTCGCCTCGGTGGTGGGCTATGTGCCAACGCCGTTCTGCGCGACCTACGGCGCCAGCAAGGCGTTTCTCTTGAATTGGTCGATCGCGCTCGCGGAAGAGATGCGCGGCACTGGGGTGCACGTTCTGGCGGTTTCGCCTGGCACCACCCAAACGGAGTTTTTCAGCGGCACCGGTGCCGCCTCTCCCGAGTCCATCGCGCGGCGGGGCATGTCGCCCGACGACGTGGTGCGTGAAGCTCTCGGCGCCCTCGCCGACGGGCGCACGACCGTCGTGCCCGGTTGGCGTAACCGTCTTGCGACATCGGTCGGATCCCTGCTGCCCAAGGCCTTGTTGGCCCGGATCTCCCGCGGCGCGATGGAACGGCGCGTTCCGCTCTCGCCGTGAGCGGTTCGGAGCCGGAGGAAATCATCGCTGGCCGCGCGTGCGCGTGGCCGCGGCGACCCAAGACGCCCGCGCGAGTTCGGCTAATCGCGCCGGACGAGATTCCCGGCTGGATTCTCCACGAGGATTATCAGCTGCTCGTGGTGGACAAACCTGGCGACGTCGTCTGCCACCCGTCGAAGGCGGGGCCTTGGTCGAGCCTGGTCGGGGCGTTGCGCGAACATACGGGGCTGCCGACGGTGCATCTCATCTTCCGGCTGGATCGTGAGACGAGCGGAGTCGTCGTGCTCGCCAAGACTTCCGCGATGGCGAGCCGTTTGCAGACTGCCCTCCAACGGCGAAGGATCGGGAAGCGATATCAGGCGATCCTGACCGGCCGGCTCGTCGGCGAAGTGCGTGTGGATCAGGCGCTGGGCGACGACGTGACGAGTCCGGTCTTCGTGAAGTCCACCGTGGTTCCTGCGAGCGAGGGCAAGGCTGCGGTCACTATTTTTCGTCCACTGGCATCGTCACCCTGCGGTGCATTCACGCTGGCCGACGTGATTCTCGAGACGGGACGCAAGCATCAGATCCGGGTCCATGCCAACTGGCTCGGGCACCCGGTTGTCGGCGACAAGATCTACGGTCCCGACGCGCGACTCTATCTCGAGTTCATCGACTCCGGGTGGACGCAGTCACTGGCCGCCCGTCTCTTGCTGTCGCGGCAGGCCCTGCATTGCGCAGAGATCGATCTCCGGCCAGCAGGGCTGGAGCACGTGTTTCAAGCGCCGTTGGCGGCGGACTTGGTGGCGTTCTGCCGGGAGCGGGAGTTTCCCGCTCCGGCGAATGCCTGACGGAGCTAACCTGCCCGCGGCAGGGTTAGCGAAGGCGAGATCTTAGCGCTTACCTTTGGACCGGGAGCGGGGGCGACGGCCCTCTTCGTCGGAATCGTCTTTTTCAGATTCTTCTTCGTCGTCCTCGCCCTTTTCCTTGTCCTTGCCCTCGCCGTCCTCGGACTCCTCGTCTTCCTCGTCCTCGTCCCATTTGAGGGACTCGTCGTTTTTGAGCTTAGCCTCGTCCTCCTCGTCAACCTCCGGCAGGTCCTGGTCGTCGGTGTCGTCCTCGCGCTTCACGGGAGCGTCTTCATCGGAGTCATACCCCTCGGGCATGTAGTCGAGAATGTCCGTTAGCTCGGTGAAACAGTGGACCGCCTGTCCCTGGATAAAGCTGCTGTTCTGGTCCTCGCGGATGACCTCCTCGACCTCGTCGACCGTGAGCTTGGACTCGAACTTGAAGAGGTCGTTGAGCATCTTCACGCGGCAACGGGTCAGATGATCCAGCAGGTCGGCGAACGGGCCGTTCTCCTCGTCGAGGATGTCGGGCAGGGCGAAGAGTTTCTCTTCCGAATCAAACAACGATTCCTTGGTGCGTTTAAGGCGTACCTTCCCGCTACCGAGGTCCTTCTCGATGCGGAAGGGGATGAAGGCTGCGTCGAAAACGTCCTGATCGAAGCCGTAATCGCGAAGCGGGTCGACGAGCTCGATGAGGTGCTGGACCTGACGGGGGTCGACGATGCTCAGGCCATCGACATCCCAGCGTACCGGGTCGCTCGTCTCGGCGACCCACCAGTTGTGGTCCTCACCGAGCCGGACGACGCACCAATCGAGGGGGGAAATTGCTTTTGCCATGTGGAAATCAGGAGCTTGCGAAGGAAATTTTCGCGCAGCGTGCTAGTGAGGTCTCAAAAAACAAGCACAAAACAGATACGCGGAACTAGGTCGTTTGACCGATGGTCCCACGCGCGGAAAGCCCTCGGAAATCGCACGTTCCGCCATTCCGCGGCCCTTGCCAAGCGCCCGACGCGGACCCACGTTCGCGGTATGGGAAAATGGTACGATGGCCTGGTCCGGCCGCTGTTGTTCCGCTGCGATGCCGAGCGCGCGCACGAGCTTGGGGTGCACTCGATGGAGTGGTTGGCGCGGCTAGCTCCCTTGCGGGTGGCGCTTGAGCATCGCATGGCGGCGCACCTCCGCACCGTGCGGCCGGTGGAGGCCTTCGGCCTTCGGTTTCCCAATGCGGTGGGACTCGCCGCAGGTTTTGACAAGGACGCACGCGCGTGGCCCGCGGCCGCCGCTCTGGGTTTCGGGCACGTCGAGGTCGGCACCGTCACCGCCTTGGCCCAGCCGGGCAACCCGCGTCCGCGCGCTTTCCGCTACCCGGCCGAGGGCGCGGTCATCAACCGGATGGGGTTCAATAACGGCGGCTCCGAGGCGATGGCGGAGCGGCTTGCCCGCCAGCCGCAAGGCGAGGCGCGAAGGATTCCGCTCGGGGTCAATTTGGGGAAGTCCAAGGTAACGCCGATCGAGGAGGCGACCGCCGACTACCTCGCCAGTTTTACCCGGCTCGCTGACTTTGCCGACTACGTCGTGCTCAACGTCTCAAGCCCCAACACTCCGAACCTGCGTCAACTCCAGGATGAATCGCGGTTGCGCGAGTTGCTGGCGGCGGTCACCGCCGCCAACCGCGAGCGGGCCGACCGGCCCGGCGGACGGCGCGTGCCGGTGCTGCTGAAAATCGCCCCGGATCTCACTTGGCCGCAGATCGACGCGGTGCTTGCGGTCATCGGCGAGCACGGGCTCGACGGCATCATCGCAACCAACACCACGCTGGCGCGCCCGGGTTTCTTTGCCGGGGTGAACGAGGCCGGTGGTCTCAGCGGCCTGCCGCTGCGTGCGCGATCGACCGAGATCATCCGCTACATCTCCCGCGCCACGCACGGCCGTCTGCCGATCATTGGCGTGGGCGGCATCGACTGCGCCGAGGCGGCCGCCGAGAAACTCGATGCCGGTGCGAAGCTCGTGCAGATCTACACCGGCATGATCTTCCGCGGACCTTTCCTCGCCGCCGAGATCGCGCGCGGCGTTTCCGCGCGGCAAGTTTTCTGAGCCCCCAGCCGGTTCAGGCCACGCGGTTCACTAATTCCCCGACCGGCTCGATGCGGATCCGGATCTCGTCACCGGAGCGCAGCGTGAAATCGTCGGGAGGAACGATTCCCGTGCCCGTCATCAGGTAGGCGCCGTTCGGGAAGGAATTGTCCCGGTAGAGCCATTCCGCGAGTGACGCCAACGGGCGCTTGATGCGGCCGACGCTCGTCTCGCCGCGGAAGACCTCCGCGCCGTCGCGTCGAATGCAAAGTTGGATCGCGGTTTCCCCTCCTGGCGGCGAGTCAGCGATCACCAGACACGGCCCGAGCGCGGCCGAGCGGTCGTAAACCTTGGCCTGTGGCAGGTAGAGCGGGTTCTCGCCTTCGATGTCGCGCGAGCTCATGTCGTTCCCGATCGTGAAACCGAAGACTTTGCCTCCCGCGTTGATCGCGAGGGTTAGCTCGGGCTCGGGAACGTTCCATCTGCCGTCGGCGCGTATGCGCACCAGCCCGCCAGGGCCCGCGACGCGGTGCGGAGTCGCCTTGAAGAAGATCTCCGGTCGCTCCGCGTCGTAGACGCGATCGTAGAAGCTGCCGCCGCCGGCGTCCTTCGACTCCGCCATGCGGGCCGACTTACTCCGCAAGTAGGTGACGCCGGCCGCCCAAACCTCCTGCGATTGGATGGGTGCGAGCGGATCGGGGAGGGACGTGACGACACGCGCCCCGTTCAGTGCGGCGCGAACTTCAGCGGTCGGGGAGGCCGAGCGGAAAACGTCGTCCAGGGTGAGCTTGGCCGGGGCCAGGAAGCGCCCCGCGTCATCGACGACGAGGCCGCCCGGGGTGGCGAAGAGTCGGAGCATGTGCGACTACTGGAGCAGCGTGCGGAGATCGGCGAGGGAAAGTTTCGCGGCGAGCGCATCGCTTGCCTCGAAGACGTCGGCAAGCAGCGCGCGTTTCTCGTCCTGCAAGGCCAGTACCTTCTCCTCGACGGTGCCCGCGGCGATCAGCTTGTAACTCGTGACCACGCGGGTCTGGCCGATTCGGTGCGCACGATCGGTCGCCTGCATCTCGGCCGCGGGGTTCCACCACGGATCGTAGTGCACGACGGTATCGGCACCGGTCAGGTTCAAGCCAGTCCCGCCCGCTTTCAGCGAAAGGAGGAAAACGGGGACGGTGGCGTCTGTCTGGAACCGGTCCACCTCGGTTTGGCGCGCCCGGGGTGCCATCGTGCCATCGAGGTAGCAGGTCTCGATACCCTGAGCCGCCAGATCCTCGCGCAGCAATCGAAGGAGCGTCGTGAATTGCGAGAACACCAGCAGCCGGTGCCCGTCGTCGACGGCCTGTGCCAGAAGTTCCTGGAAGGCCTCGAGCTTGGCGGACGCCGGAGTCACCTCCTCGGTCGTCTTGAGCAGCCGGGGGTCGCAGCAGAGCTGTCGGAGGCGGAGCAATTGGGTGAGTGCCGCGAGCTTGAGCCGCCCCTCGTTCGCACCGCCGGCCTCAAGGTCGATGAGCTCGCGTTCGCCGCGCTCCTGGAGTTCCCGGTAAGCCGCGGACTGCTCATCGGAAAGGTCGCACCATACGACCTGCTCAATGCGCGGGGGTAACTCGGGCGCCACCGCGCGCTTTGTCCGGCGCAGGAGATAAGGTGCGACCAGCGCCCGCAGGCGATCGTTGTGCCACGCCTTCTCCTCGCCGCGAACATCGGCGGGAAGCGGCGGCAGGTAACCGGGTAGAAGGAATTCGAAGAGGGAGCGCAGGTCGTCGAGGGAGTTCTCGATCGGCGTTCCGGTGAGCAGGAAACGCGCCTCCGCCCGGAGCGCGCGCAGCGCGGCGGCGTTCTGCGAGCGGCGGTTCTTGATGTGTTGCGCCTCGTCCGCGACCACGATCGCGAAGGTGATGCCCGCGAACAGCGCGCGATCCCGCGCAAGCGTGCCGTAACTCGTGATCACAAGGTTCAGGCCGGCGATTTCCGTGGGCGAGCCGAGCCTTCTCGCGCCGTGGTGAACGAAGACTTTCAGCTCCGGGGCGAAGCGCGCGGACTCGCGCCGCCAATTCTCGAGCAAAGAAGCGGGGCAAACCACGAGCGCCGTGCTGCCGCCGCTCGCGGCCGCGGCGGCGAGCAACGCGAGGGCCTGCGCGGTTTTTCCGAGGCCCATCTCATCGGCGAGGATGCCACCGAGGCCGTGGGTGCGCAGGTGCCAGAGCCAGGCGACACCGAGCCGCTGATACGGGCGCAATTGGCGGTCGAACGCGGCAGGTAGCGGAGCCGGCTCCAGCCGGGTCAGGTCGCGCAGCGCGGATCCGCGCCTCCGCCAGGTCTCGGGCGCCTCGTAGCCCGGAGAAATCTCCTCCAGCAGTGCGGAAACCTCGGCCGCGCGCGCCGCGGGCAAACGCTCGACGCGGCGGGCTCCGAGCGGCGCATTCGGGTCGCCAACAAGTTTCCGCTGGGCCGTCGCCAAGGTCCGAACCTGTTGGGGATTCAGCAGGATAACCTGCCCGCTGTGTTCCGCATAAGCCCGGTCGGCGGAGATGGCTGCCCGGAGCGCCGGTTCGGCCGTGGCGTCCGCCTTCAGCCCGAGCGACACCTCGAAGCTGTCCCCGGTTGCGGTGACCTCCGCGGCGATGGTGGCGGTCCTCAGGTGCGCGGTGCGTGACAGGAATCCCGGGCTGAACTCCGCACCAAACGCCTTCTCGAGCCGGTCGCGGTTCGCTGCGAGGAAAGTAAGTGTTTTATGCCGATCGCGGAGCCACCACTTGCGCGTCGCGGGTTCGAGG
>JBEGJD010000240.1:0-7855 GCA_041184765.1 Verrucomicrobiota bacterium
GCGATGGCCCACAACCAACCCAGCACGACGAGCCCTCCCACCAACCAGGGTTCGTTGTGCCAGTGGCGCCAGTCGATCATCGCGATCATGATGTCCAACCTCGCGCCCGATTCCAGCGCCGTGGCCGCCACGGCTCCTTGAATAAGTAAAAAAGCGGCCCGCATACGGGCCGCTTTTGCGGGAAAAGGAGGATTCGCGGCCGCCTCAGGTCGGCAGCGGCAGGCTGGCCTCGGCTTGGAAAAGCGCGATGAGGGCCCACGCGGTGGCTCCGGCGATCACCAACCCGATGAAGAAAAGAATCGTGCAGAACGGCTTATCCCACCGCAGGTGCATGAAGTAGAAGATCACGAACATGAACTTCACCGTGGAGAGCACCACAAGCGAGGTGACGATGATCCACTTCGCGAACGGCAGGTAAACCGCGACGATCTCCACGCCGGTGATGACCGCGAGGAGCATCGCGATCTGCACGTAGATCTGGAATTTGCTCTCGTCGTGGCCGTGGTCGTGGCCGTCTGCGGCGGGGGAATGCGAGTGGGAGCTCATCGGGAATCAAAGGTACTCGAGCAGGTAGACGGCGGTGAAGATGACGATCCAGACGATGTCGACGAAGTGCCAGTAGAGGCCCATCGACTCGACATCGATCGCGTTGGCCACGCCGAAATGCACCGGGCCGCGCGGGCGGGCGAACCAGACGCAGCCCCAAAGGGCCGCCAAGGCGCCGCCGATCGCGAGGAACTCATGCTTCACGAAGGCGGACATCGCGGCGCCGAAGCCGGGCTCAACCTGCAGCGCGTGAACCAGACCCAGGGTGACCTTGAGCACCAGCAGCAGGAAGACGATGACCGTGGTCGCGTGGAGGAGCTGGCCGGAGAACCACGAACGCTGGGCCGAGCCGGGGCCGGGCTTGAACGAACGCACGTACATGAGGACCAGCCAGAGGACGCCGATCGCGACGTGGCAGCCGTGCGTGCCGGTGAGAGTGTAGAAGGTGGTCCCGAGCAGGCTGTTCGAGATCGTCATCTTCTTGTCATGCACGAAGTGCTCGAACTCGTAGACCTGGCACCCGAGGAAGATCATCCCGAAGAAGATCGTGGTGAGGAGCGACCAGCGGCAGCTCTTCACGTTGCCCTTCTGGATCGCCGTCACCGCCAGCGCCATCATGAGCGACGACATCAGCAGGATGAAGGTCGAGAACGACGTGAGCTCGGGGCTGAAGACCACCTTGGGGTCGAGCCCGCCCGCGGGCGGGTGCAACCGGTAGATGAGGTGCGTCGAGATCAGCGTCCCGAAGAACATGCAGTCCGACGCCAGGAAGGCCCACATCAGGAGCTTCTTGTTCGGAATGCCCGTCGACGTGGTCGGGTCGTGGTGGTGGTCGATCGTGGCCGCGTGGCTGCTCATGAAGATGGCTCCTGTCGGTATGAGTTGAGGGGCGGCTCAGTGGCCGTGACCGTGGTCCTCGACGGGCTTACCGTCCTTGTCGAGATGGAGGTGGTAACCTTCGTTGCCCTCCAGTGACCAGAAATAGATGCCGATGAAGGTGATCGCGCCGCCGATCAGGCTGAGCCCGAGCTTGGCGTGGATACCGGGGCTCCAGTCGGACTCGAAGCACGTGAGCCCGATCGCGAGCACCAACAGGCCGAGACTCGCGACGAACGGCCAGATGGAACCGTAGGGCATGTGGATACCGCCGTGGGCCTCCTCGGCCTTGGCATGCTCAGCCCGCTCCTTCTCAACCTCGGCGCGGTTATGCTTCTCGTACCAGAACGCGTCGCGCGCGTGGACGGTCGGGATGACCGCGAAATTGTATTCCGGGGGCGGGTTCTGGAGCGACCACTCCAGCGTGCGGCCGTCCCAGACGTCACGGCCGACCTTCTCGCCCTTGAAGTAGGTGTAGGTGAGCACCGCGAAGTAGATGAACATGCCGACGCCCAGGACGTACGCCCCAATGGTCGCGATGAAGTTCGCGGAATTCCACCCGAGGTTGGGATCGTAGGTGAACGTGCGGCGGGGCATGCCGTTCAACCCGAGGAAGTGCATCGGGAAGAACGTGACGTTGAAGCCCACGAAGATGACCCAGAACGAGACGCGGCCCCAGACCTCGCTGACCTTGCGGCCGAACATCAGCGGGAACCAGTAATGCAGGCCGGCGAGCAGGGCGAAGATCGAGCCGCCGATGAGCACGTAGTGGAAGTGAGCCACCACGAAATAGGAATCGTGCTGCTGGGCGTCGGCCGGAGCGGCGGAGTGCATGATGCCCGACAAGCCGCCCAACATGAACATCCAGACGAAGCCCAGCGCGAAGAGCATCGGCGTGCGCATCATCAGGTGGCCGCCCCAGAGGGTTCCGATCCAATTGAAGATCTTCACGCCGGTGGGCACCGCGATCGCCATGGTGGCGAGGGCGAAGGCCGCCGTGGCCACCGTACCCATGCCCGTGGTGAACATGTGGTGGCTCCAGACCGCGAAGCCAAGGAACCCGATGCAGGCGCCCGAAAAGACGACGATCGGGTAGCCGAAGAGCGGCTTGCGCGAGAAGGTGGGCAGGATCTCGGAGATGATGCCCATCGCCGGCAGGATGAGGATGTACACCTCGGGATGACCGAACACCCAGAAGAGGTGCTGCCACAGGATCGGCATGCCGCCGCCCGAGACCTCGAAGAAGTTGGTCGAGAAATTGCGGTCCATCATCAACTGCACCAGCGCGATCGTGATCGCGGGGAACGAGAGGATGATGAGGAACGAGGTGACGAGCGTCATCCAGACGAACACCGGCAGGCGCATCATGGTCATCCCCGGCGCCCGCATGTTGATGATGGTGACGATGAAGTTCAGGGACGCCGCGATGGAAGCGACACCGAGCAACTGCAGCCCCATCACCCAGAAATCGATCGCATGCTTGGGGTTGAAAGTCTTCGAGGTGATCGGGGGATAGCCGACCCACGCGCCGTCGGGCGCGCCGTATTTGTCGGCGGGGAGGAACCAGCCGATGTTCAGGATGATCGCGCCGGCGACGAACGTCCAAAGCGAGAAGGCGTTCAGCCGCGGGAAGGCGACGTCGCGCGCCCCGATCTGCAGCGGCATGATGAAATTGAAGAAGGCCGACGACAGCGGCATGACCGCGAGGAAGATCATCGTCGTGCCGTGCATCGTGAACAGCGTGTTGTACTGCTGCGCGGTGAGGATGTTGTTGTTCGGCACCATCAGCTGGGTGCGGATGAGCAGCGCCTCGAAGCCGCCGATCAGGAAAAAGATCAGGGCGAAGAATCCGTAGAGGAACCCGATCTTCTTGTGGTCGACGGTGGTGAGCCAGCCCATCAGGCCGGACTTGGCCGTCGGATGAGCGAGGAACTTCGGGGCAGCCGGGACTTGCTCCTCCTTGATGAGGTGGGCGGTGTTGGCCGATGCTTCCATGGTGTTCGAAAAACGGGCGGAGGTTGCGGAAACGGAAGGTTACTTGAGGCTCTCGAGGTAGGCGACCAGGGCCACCTGCTCCTCGTTGCTGAGGGAGATCTTGTTGTCGCGATACGCCTTGGCCATCTTGTTGCCGGGCTTCACGGACTCGGGATCACGCAGCCAGCGACGGAGCTGCTCGGAGTTGTTCTCCAGCAAACCGGCGCCAAGCGTGGACCGGGCGCCGAAATGAGTGAGGTCGGGCCCCTGCACACCCATCGCAGCGTGGCCGCGCACGGTGTGGCAGGCGTTGCAGGTCTTGGCCGCGAAAAGCTGGCGGCCCTGCGCGATCAGGGCGCTGTCCTCCCCCTTCTCGGGCAGCTGCTTCGCCTGCCAGGATTTGAGGGGATCGACGTCGAACTTCGCGGAAACACCGGTTTCGTTGGTGCGGAACGAGCGCAGCGCCGCAACCTGCGCCTTCGGCTTGGCTGCGTCGGCCGGTTTCAGCGCGACCTCGCGGGCCAGCGTCTGCTGCTGCTCCAGCCACTCGGCGTATTCCTTGGGCGCGAGCGCGATGACGCGGAACCGCATCACCGCATGGGAGTCGCCGCAGTACTCGGCGCACTGACCCCAGAAGTAGCCGGGCTTGTCCGCCTTCAGCCAGAGCAGATTCCGGCGGTTCGGGGTCATGTCGACCTTGCCGGCCAGCTTCGGCACCCAGAACGAGTGGTTCACATCGACGGTCCGCAGATGGATGCGGATCGGCTTGCCAACCGGAATCACCAGCTCGTTGCCCGTCACCAGCGGGGCCTTGGCGCCCGCGTTGTCGAGCGCCGCCATCTCGGACGGATACTCGAACTTGAACCACCACTGGTAGCCGGTCGCCGTGATCTCGAGCGCGTCCTTGCGATCGGCCTCGGCGACGTCGTACGTCGACCAAATGGCCTTCAAGGTCGGCACCGCGATGATGACCAGCGCGAGGACGGAGGCGCCGATGAGACCGAGCTCGATCACGGGATTGCCGTGACCTTGGGGCGGCGGTTCCGCGTGCTCATCGGCCTCGGAACGGGCCCGGAAACGAATCGTCGCGTAGGCCAGGACCGCACCCACCACGACGAAGATGAAAAGCGTCACCCAGACCGTGACCCAGAAGAGCTCAAGCTGGGTGCGGGCCACGGGGCCGTCGGCGATCATCGTCGTCTGGTGGCCGTCCATCCGCCAGAAATTGAGGTCGCAACCGGAGAGCAGCAGCAGGACCGGGACCGCGGTAAGGGCGCGCAGCGCGAGGCTGACGGAACGGAGGCGTTGGGACATGGCGTCTGGCGGGATGCGTGGAAGCGCCGGGAACCGGCGCAAAAGTCACAAGCTTGGAGATGAGTCCCGCGTTTCAAGCCCTAATCTCCCGCGGCCGACCACGTTAAGCACACGGCCCGACGGGCATTTGCGGGGCTAATTCGCGACGGTGAAACCGGCTTTGCGATTTGATCGTCTGGAATCCCCGAGCATCCTCCCCCCGCCATGAACAAACTCCGCGCCTTCCTCGCCTTTGCCGCCGCGTCCATCGCCGCCGGCTCCTCTTCCCTCCTTGCCGCGGCCGCGCCGCGCGAGATCGAGATCACCGCCAACGACCAGATGAAGTTCAGTGTCGCCGCCATCGAGGCGAAGGCCGGTGAACAGCTGAAGGTCACGCTCAAGAACATCGGCACGCTCCCCAAGGAGGCGATGGGCCACAACTGGGTCCTCCTGAAGCCCGGCACCGACCTCAACGCGTTCGCCATGGCCGCGATGACCGCCAAGGATTCCGACTACGTGCCGGCCGCGCACAAGGACAAGGTCGTGGCCTTCATCAAGGTCCTCGGGCCGAAGCAGACCGCCGACGCCACGTTCTCGCTCTCCGCGCCGGGCGAATACCCGTTCATCTGCTCCTTTCCCGGACACTACATGCTGATGAAGGGCACGATCACGGTGAAGTGACCCCGGGCACCATCGGTACCTCTCAAAACGCCGGGCGGCAATGCCCGGCGTTTTTCTTTGCTGAAACCGAGGTCCGGCACCGCCACCCAACCGCCCCTTGACGCCGGCGCCGTCCACGCCGACCACATGGAAGTGGAACCGCACACCCTGCTTCCGGTCGCGCACGCGGCGGCGACCCTGTTCATGACGGGGGTGATCTGGTTCGTGCAGATCGTGCATTATCCGCTGTTCGGCCGGGTGGGCGCGGCCGAATTCCCGGCGTACGAACGGGAGCACGCGCGCCGGACCGGCCGGGTGGTGGGACCGGCCATGGTCGTTGAACTTCTGCTCGCGCTGGCGCTCACGACGCGCGGAGGAGCACTCGTCTGGGCGGGACTGGCGCTGCTCGGCGTGATCTGGGCCTCGACCGCGTTCGTGCAAGTGCCGCTCCACCGCCGGTTGGAACGGGGGGCCGACGTCGCGGCGCAACGCCGCCTCGTCCGGACCAATTGGATCCGCACGGCCGCCTGGACGGCCCGGGCCGTGATCGCGATCGTGATCGCGGCACCGTAGTATCCTTAACGTTGTTACGCCTCGGACGCCGGCGCTCACCCCATTTTCGGGGATAGGCCGCCGTTTTCGCGCGCAGCGGGAAGGGTCAGAGCTGGGGGCATCGCATGCCCCTCCCGACCAAACTCCACGCCAACCCCGCCGCCACGGCGCGGCGGATCCTCGCCCTTCTCGCCCTCCCCGTCGCCGCGGGCGCCAACCCGCCTCCTTTCGCGCCGGACTTCGCCTTGCCGGTGACACCCGCGACGGAGGCCGCGGCCATCACCGAACTGCCGCGCCGCTCGGCGGCCGCCAACGCGCACGCCGCGTGGCGCGAACGCGAGGGCGGCTCCGACTACCAGCCCACCCTCACCTACCTGCGCGACACACCGGTGCTCATGTTGGTGACTTCCCCGCGCGAGCCCGCCGAACGGGCGCTGCACCGCCGGCGCGCGATCATCCAGGCGTGCGGCTTCCTGCTGGAGGCGTCGGCCTTCGCGCAGGCCGTGATCTGCGTCGTCGAGTCCGATCCCGCCCGGCCCGGCGCACCCTCCGTGCGAAACCATCCGGTTAACCGCGGGGAGTTCACCGAACGGCTCCGCGCCGAGACCGGCGCACCCGACTTCGTCGCGGCGCTGCGCGCGGCCCGCGGTAATGACGCCCTCACCCTCCGCCTCTGCGCGGCGCTCCGCATCGAATGAACCAAGGCCGGACATGAACCTTATCCCCCAACTCCTGCGCGTCGCGCTCCTGTTGCTCGTCTCCACCGAAGCGGTCCGCGGCGCGGTCAATCTCACGAGTTACGTCTTCAACTCGTCGAACCTACCCTGCGTCTGGACGGATGAACCGTTGCCGGCGCCCTACCGCCTGCGCGTGAAGATCGGCGGCTCCTACCACGCGACCAGCCTCTACAACAACAACTGGACGCGCCTCGAGAGCGTGCCGGCGCCCGGGACGTACCTCGTGGAAACCTACTGGGTGCTCTACGACCCCGCCGACTGGTCGGTCGCGCGACAGATCGGCCCGTTCAGCAGCGGCACCATCACCATCCAGCCCTCTCCGCAGCCACCCTACGCGCGAAGCGTTTCCGCGACCGCCACCTCTCCCGGGCAGACGACGACCCTGACCGGCTCCGCATCCGACGGAAACGGCGATCTCGCGTGGCTTCATTTCTTCACGAACGACCCGAATTGGAGCGGCTACGTTTACGCGGGCAGCTCGTACGTCGGCGCACGTGGCGACGCCTCCGCGTCGCTGAACTGGACTCCACCGGCGAGCGGCCCGGCCGGCACCTACCAGGCCCATCTTCGCGCGGCGGATGCGACCGGCCTGTGGGACTGGAACGGGGGAGCGAGCAGCGGCTTTTCCGTCCGGTCCGCCCAACCTACGGTCTACTCTCAAGACACAACGGGAGCCGTGGGCCGCCCTTTCACGCCTGCCATGGCAGGCGGCGCTGGCACGGGACCTTGGCAATGGGTGGTCGCCGGGCGGACGAATTGGGGAGGCGGCCAGCCCGGAACTCTGCTGCCCCCCGCGAACACGCCTTCGACGAGCTGGGTTCCGGACACGGCGGGCGACTACTATTATTGGGTCATCCGGCAAGGTGACGCCTCGTACCTGCCGTCAAACATCGCGGGGCCGTACCTCCTCAGCGTGCGCGGAAACCCGCCGGTGATCGTCACCCAACCCGCCCCCGCCACGGTCACGGCGGGCGCACCGGCAAGCTTCAGCGTAAACGCGTCGGGCGACGCCCCGCTATCCTACCAATGGACGCGTGACGGCACTGCCCTGCCGAACGGGACACAGGCGCAAATGGCCCTCCCCGCCGCGCAAACAACCGATGCCGGCGCCTACGCGGTCATCGTGCGCAACGGCAGCGGTTCAATCACCAGCACCTCGGCCACGCTCACGGTACGCGTCCTCCCGCCGGTCATCGTCGCGGCGCCGGCCGGACAAA
>JBEGJD010000241.1:0-5222 GCA_041184765.1 Verrucomicrobiota bacterium
TCGATGTCCTCGCGGAAACCCATGTCGAGCATGCGGTCGGCCTCGTCGAGCACGACGATGCGGAGGCTATCGGGACGAAGCGTGCCGCGCTCCAGGTGGTCAAGCACCCGCCCGGGCGTGCCGATCACGATCTGCGCGCCGGCGGCAAGGGCGCGGAACTGGCGCTCGTAGCTCTGGCCGCCGTACACCGGCACCTCGCGCAGCCCGCGGCGGAAAAACGCGAGCTTTCCGGTCTCCTCGGCGACCTGCACCGCCAGTTCGCGCGTCGGACAAAGGACGAGCGCCTGCACCGCCTTCTGCTGCGGATCTACCCGCTCGATCACGGGAATGGCAAACGCGGCGGTCTTGCCGGAACCGGTCGACGACTGACCGACCACATCGCGGCCGGTGAGCGCCACGGGAATCACCGCGGTTTGGATCGGCGAGGCCTCCTCGAAGCCCAGCTTGGCCACCGCCTTGAGGATTTCCGGCGACAGGCCGAGTTGGTCGAACGGGAGTTTTTCCATTAACTTTCTCCGGACCCTGATGCCGCCCCCCGGCAACGCAAGCCCCGCGCGGAAACGCCGCGCCTCACTGCATCGGCAAAGAGAGCCGCATCCGCTCCGCCCCGCGTAAAACCTCGACGTCGAGACTCACACCCGGGCGGGTGGACTGGAGAATACGGCCGATCAGCTCGCCCTCACCCATGCGCGCGCCGAATTCACCGACGCGCACGACGACGTCATCCTTGAGGAATCCCGCCTTCTTCGCCGCGCCGTGCGTGTTGAACTGACCCATGCCTTTCACGAGCAGCGCCATGCCGCCGGCCGGAAGTCCGCGGCGGGAAGTTTCCTCCGCGCCGAGCTCCGTGAGCACGAGCCCGCCCAGCGCCATCGCGCGCATCGACCACGTGCCGACGCGTTTCGAGATGTCGGTGCGGATCCGCCAGCCCGCCGGCAATTCGAGCGTGAGAACCATCTCCGCGCCGGCGCGGCGCACCACCGCGGGGAGTTTCGCGGCCTCCGGCGCCTGATGCAGCGCCCAGGCGAAGTCCGCCACCGAGATCAGGTGTTGCCCATCGAGGGCCAACACGTCGTCGCCAGGCTGGAAACCCGCACGCGCCGCGGGCGAACCGGAGACGACGGAAGCGATCCGCGCGACGTGATCAGGCGCCAGCGAAAGTCCGACGGTTTCAGGTGCGGGCATCGGAAAGATGCGCTCCAGGGGGACTTTCTCGCCGCGATCGCGATAATATGCGCGAAAGGCTTCGCCGACCTGATGGCAATGCACGCAACTCTTCACCACCTCGCCGCCCCAGTTGAGCTCGCGTCCGTAACGTCCGGCCAGCGTGGGAATCTCCACCGGCGTCCGGAACGGCGTCGGCCCGCCCTGCTTCCGCTCCAAACCCGTGCGATTGGCCGGATAACCGCGATGCGTCTCCAAGGCGGCCTCCAGCGCCCGGCGGTAGCCGATGGTTTCGCGCGCCTCCGGATCGGCTTGGTGCGTCCATGACCCATAGCGCCCGTACAGCGTGCCGTCGGCGTTGAAGAACAGCGTGGAGAACGACAGGTCGTAATCGAACTGGAACCGCGCGAGGTCGATCGCGTTGGCGTTGATCAGCCGCACGCAGACGAACTGGTCGAGCAGCGGCGCGAGACCGGGCTCGGTGAGCACCTGCGCGTCGAGGCCCACGCACGAGAGGCACGGCACGCAGCGCAGCACCACCAGCAACGGCCGCCCCGTGCGCTTCGCCTCGGCGAAACCGCGGTCGACGTCGTTGTAGATCCAGCGTGCGTCGTTCTCCATCCGCGCCCGGTCGCCGCGCACCGCGCCCTCGCGGTCCTTGACGGCGTCAGCGCGGAGCAACGAGGCGGCAAAGGTCAGGATGAACGCGAGGAGCCATGCCCGGGGTTGCATGAGGCGAGGCTGCGCGCCCGCGCCGGAACTGGCAACGCCGAGTCACGCTCAACCGCCCAGCCGCTTCCGCACCTCCGCCGGCACCTCGACCCGCGCGGTGCCGACCTCGCTCAGGGTGGTGGTGGAAGTCTCGTTGACGCGCACCTCGCGGCGCCCCGCCGAGTCATCGACGCGGAGCACGCCCTCGAGCCGCGTCTCGTATTTCACCAGCGCTCCGCCGCGCACCCACAGCCGGAAAGTGCCGCCCGCCTGCAGCGGCACACGATCACGCTGGCCCTCGTGCACCAGCAGGAGCTTGGCCGAAGTCTCGGAGAGCCGTCCGGAAACCACTTCGCCCTCGGCTTTCAGTTCGGAGCCACCCGCGATGATCACCGCGATCTCCTCGTGCGGCCGGCTCAATGTCTTCTGCACATTGCTGAACGTGCGCCCGCCACCGGCTTCGCCGCGATCGTCGACGGGCGCGGGAAACCCGCCACCACCGCGGCCGCCGCCTCCGCCACCCATGCCGCGGCCGCCCATGCCACCACCGCCACCGAAAACGCCTCCTCCCCCGCCTCCACCCGGAGGTCCACCACCGCCTCGCCGGCGCTGGCCTCCTCCACCGCCGGCGTCACGATCGCCCGCGTTCGCTATTTCCTCCGGACGCCGCCAGCCGTCACCCGACTGCACCACGCAATCCACGGCACCCTTGAACCACGCCGTGACCGTGCTGGTGCCGGACGAATTGATCGGCCCCCGCGCGGCGCGGCGACCGCCGGTCACCGGTATCGGCATGGTCACGAGCGAATACTCGCCCGCCCGCTCGGTGGACCCGCTGATCTCGTAAGTTCGCGCATCGTCCGCCACCTCGGTCCGCCACGCGTAGGACGGTGCGTCGAGCAACTTCATCGCCGCCACGATCGCCGACTCCACGGGACCGGCTGAAGCGACCGTGACGAGCGCGGCGAAACCCGGGGCGAATATGTACGGATGAATTCGCAACGTCACAGCCGGTTGGACGAATCCACGGCGAAATGGTTTCCGCCTCCGGGCGCGGCTCAGACGCCGAAGCCGGGCCGGTATTCCTTGGTGAGGAAGGCGTTTGCGGCGGGCACGTTGGTCACCCGCATCGCGGCGGCGTCCCACTCGATGCGACGCCGGGCGCGCACGGCCACGTTGCTCAGGAGCACCATCTCGGTGAGGCGCGACGAGTAGGAGAAATCGGAGCCGGCGGGTTCGCCGCCTTTGCACGCCCGCACCCACTCGGCGAAGTGGTTGCCACCGGGAATCCGCGGGATCGTCTTCGGAGGCAGCGAGGACGCCATCTCCTGCATGCGCGATTCGGGCATCAGCCGAATCGTGAAATAATTCGGGTCCGCGATCGCCGCCGCCTTCGTGCCGATGATGAAGGTGGCGTTCTCGGGGAACTTCCGACCCACCTCGAATTCCGGCGGTAGCGCGGGCTGGATCTTTCCGTCGTACCACACCCACTTGAGCGCGGGCCGCTTGCCGCGCGCGGGGAAAAGGTACGTGACCACCGAAGCGGTCGGCGCGCTGATGTCGGTCTGCCCGGACGACACCGCTTCCACGCTGGCCGGCGCCGGTAAATCGAGCGCCCAGAAGGCGTCCATCATGTGGCAACCCATGTCGCCCAGCGCCCCGGTGCCAAAGTCCCAGAATCCGCGCCAATTGAACGGCAGGTACGCGGGATCGTACGGACGCGCCGCGGCCACCCCGAGCCACAGGTCCCAGTCGAGCGTCGGCGGAACCACCGGGATGAGTTTGCTGTGGTCGGGCGTCTTCACGCCCTGCGGCCAGATCGGACGGTCGGTCCACGAGTGGATTTCCGTCACCTCGCCGAAAACTCCCGCCTCGTACCACTCGCGCAGGAGCCGGATGCCCTCGCCCGCGTGGCCCTGGTTGCCCATCTGCGTGGCGAGGCGTTTCTCCGCCGCGACCTTCGCCAGCTGGCGCGCCTCCCACACCGTGTGGGCGATCGGCTTCTCCACGAAGACGTGCTTGCCCAGCGCCATCGCCGCCATGGCGACGGGGAAGTGCATGTGGTCGGGCGTCGAGACGGTGACAGCGTCGATGCTCTTGCCCACCTCGTCCAGCAGGCGGCGGAAGTCGCGGAACTGCCGCGCGCCCGGGTTGGCCTTCACGGCCCTTGCCCCGCGGACGTCGTCAACGTCACACAGGGCCACGATGTTTTCGTCCTTCATGGCCGCCACGGCCGCGGCGCCACGTCCGCCGACACCCACGCAGGCGACGTTGAGGCGGGAGTTGGGCGAGACACCGCCCTGGCTGCGCAACACGTGAGGGAAAGCGAGCGCGGCGGCGGCCGGAGCGGCGGCCCGCAGGAAATCGCGACGGCGGAGGGACGGGTTTTTCATGGGGTTTCCGAGGTGCGAAAAGGTCGCGCGGCGGCGTTTCACCGACAACGAAATTGTCCCCGCCGGCAGCGCGCCGATTCCCCACTTGCTAACCCCCCGCGCGGGCTGTGATCTCACGGTTTTTAGCCTCGCCATGACCTCCGCCGAGATCCGCCAGAGCTTCCTCGATTTCTTCGCCCGCCAGGGGCACACGATCGTGCCGTCGGCCTCGCTCATGCCGGACTCGCCCGGCCTGCTGTTCACCAACGCCGGCATGAACCAGTTTGTGCCGATCTTCCTCGGTGACCGCGCGCCGGACGTCTCGCGCTGGGCGGGGGTGCGGCCGTCGAAGGACACCCGCGCGGCCGACACGCAGAAGTGCATCCGCGCGGGCGGCAAGCACAACGACCTCGAGGACGTCGGCTTCGACACGTACCATCACACGATGTTCGAGATGCTGGGGAACTGGTCCTTCGGCGACTACTTCAAGCGGGAGTCGATCGAATGGGGCTGGGAGTTGATCACCAAGGTCTGGGGCATCCCCGCAAAGCGTCTGTTCGCGACGGTCTACTCGCCCGACAAATCCAAGGGAGACCCGTCGGACTTCGACCAGGAGGCCCACGACATCTGGGCCGCGATTTTCCGCCGCGAGGGCCTCGATCCCGCCGTCCACATCGTCAACGGCAACAAGAAGGACAATTTCTGGATGATGGGTGACACCGGTCCCTGCGGGCCGTGCTCCGAGATTCATTTTAACCTGCTGCCCTCCGACGAGGAAACGGCCGGCCGGAAGCTCGTCAACGCGGGCAGCCCGCGCTGCATCGAGATCTGGAACCACGTCTTCATCCAGTTCAACGCGAACTCCGACGGCACGTTCTCGCCGCTCGCCGCGAAGCACGTCGACACCGGCATGGGATTCGAGCGCGTCGCCGGCATCCAGGCCACGACCAACGGCTTCAAGGATTTTTCCCGCGA
>JBEGJD010000242.1:0-2663 GCA_041184765.1 Verrucomicrobiota bacterium
TACATACCCGGACCATAAGGCAAAAGTTGGAAGGCCCAGATGCCGTAGGCGATCGTGCTGAGGATCGCGAAGGAAACTCCGCCCTTTAGCATGAATCCGCCGCGGGAGATCGCGGACTCAACACCCGCAACGCCACGCGCGGTCCGCGCCTCGGGATGCAAGCCAAGCCACTTCATCTCAGGAGACGGCGAGCAGACGCCGCAGCGTCTCGTCGACCGACTTCGGGTTGGCCTTGCCCTTCGCGGCTTTCATGACCGGGCCTTTGAACGCGTTGATCGCGCTGTCTTTGCCGGCCTTGAACTCGGCAAGGGCCTTGGGATTGGCGGTGATCGAGTCCCGGCACCATTGCTCCAGTTCGCCTCCGTCGGTCGGCGCACTCTTCAGCCCGCGCCGGTCGGCGATCACTCCGGGTTCCTCGCCCGTGGCGAACATCTCCGCGAAAACCTCACGGGCCGAGGCGTTGATCAACGTACCGGCATCGACCAGCTTCACCAGCTCCGCCAGGTGCCGCGGCGTGACGCGGCACTCGGCGGGCGTCGTCTTCGCATCGCCCAGCTCGCGCAAAAGGTCGTTCACGATCCAATTGCCGGCAGCCTGCGGCTTGCCGCAGAGGCCTGCGGCCTCCTCGAAGTAATCCGCGAGCGCGCGATCCCAGACCAGGACTGAAGTCAGGGTGTACGGCAGCTGGTATTGCTCCAGGAAGCGGCGCTGCTTGTCGAAGGGCAGCTCCGGGCAGGTCGCCCGGATCCTGTCCTTCCACGCCTCATCGACCGCCACGGGCATGAGGTCCGGGTCGGGGAAATAACGGTAATCGTGCGCCTCCTCCTTGGAGCGCAACGACTGCGACGTGCCGGTCATGCCGTCGTAGTCCCGCGTCTCCTGCGTGATCACGCCGCCGCGCTCCACCAGCGCGATCTGTCGCCGGATCTCATGTGCGATGCCATCGCGAACGAACGAGATCGAGTTGAGGTTCTTCAGCTCAACCTTCGTACCCAACTTCTGCTCGCCGACCGGACGGATGGAGATGTTCGCGTCGCAGCGCAGCTGCCCCTTCTCCATGTCGCAGTCGGAAATGCCGCCGTAAATCATCGTGGCACGCAGCGAGGTCAGGTAAGCATAAGCCTCCTCGGCGGAATGCAGCGCCGGCTCGGAAACGATCTCCATCAGCGGCGTACCCGCGCGGTTGTAATCGACCAGTGAGTCGATGGTGCCATGGCTCAGCTTGCCCACATCCTCCTCGAGATGAATGCGCGTGAGCGGGATACGCTTGTGTTCACCCATCACGTTGCGGGCCGCCCCCGGCAGCTCGATCTCGACCTCGCCGCCGAGGCACACGGGCAGGTCATACTGGGAGATCTGGTAGTTTTTCGGAGAGTCGGGATAAAAGTAGTTCTTTCGGTCCCATTTGCACACCGGCGAGATGCGGCATCCGAGCAGGAGCCCCGCCTTGATGATGGCGTCCAGCGCCGCCTTGTTCATCACCGGCAGCGCCCCGGGCAAAGCGAGCACCACCGGGTCGGTCAGCGTGTTCGGCTCGTGCCCGTAACCGGTGCCCACGGCCGCGAAAACCTTCGACGCCGCCTTGATCTGCACATGCACCTCGAGGCCGATGACGGCCTCGTAACGGGCGGCGGTTGTGGACACAGAGGACACGGAGGAGGATTCGGAGTTCACATCCTTCACAAACGCGGGGTCTTGCGGCCCCACGCGTGCACTTGGTCGTAGGCGTTTGCCGCGGAAAGCAGATCGGCCTCTGCGAGCGGGCGGCCGATAAGTTGGAAACCCACCGGGAGCCCCGCGCCGGTGAATCCGCAAGGCACGCTGATCGCAGGCAGACCGGCGAGATTCACGCCGATCGTATAGATATCGCAGAGGTACATTGCGAGCGGGTCGGTCTTTTCCCCCAACTTGAACGCCGGGATAGGCGAGGTCGGCGTGAGGAGAACGTCCACGTCGCGGAACGCGTCCAGGAAGTCGCGGCGGATGAGCGTCCGGACCTTCTGCGCGCGCAGGTAGAAGGCGTCGTAGTACCCGCTAGAGAGCACATAGGTGCCGAGGATGATCCGGCGCTTAACCTCCGCGCCGAAGCCCTCCGCCCGCGACTGGAAATAGAGGTCAACGATGTCCTTGGCCTTGACGGAGCGGTGACCGTAGCGAACGCCGTCGTACCGCGCGAGGTTCGACGACGCCTCAGCTGTCGCGATGATGTAATAGGTGTCGAGGCAGTGCTCGGTGTGCGGCAAAGAAACCGACCGCACCTCGCACCCCAACCCGCGGTAATGTTCGACGGCGCGCTCCACCGCCGCTCCCACCTCCGGATCCAACCCGGCGCCGAAATATTCGCGCGGAATGCCGATACGCCAGGGGCCACGCCGGCCGGTAAGCTCCGCCCGGTAGTCCGGAATCTCCGCGCGCAGGGAAGTCGAATCGCGTTCGTCGTGACCTGCGATGGCGCCGAGCAGGATCGCGGCATCCTCCACGGTGCGTGTCATCGGACCGATCTGGTCGAGGGAAGACGCGTAAGCCACCAGGCCGAAGCGGGAAACGAGACCGTAGGTCGGCTTTAGCCCCACCACCCCGCACAAAGCGGCCGGCTGCCGGATCGATCCACCGGTATCGGAACCGAGCGTCGCGATCGCCTCCCCTGCCGCGAGCGCCGCGGA
>JBEGJD010000243.1:0-17591 GCA_041184765.1 Verrucomicrobiota bacterium
GATCGCCGCGGAGGAACTCGCGGCAGCCGGTGTGCGGCTGGAGCCGTTCAAAACAAAGGCTGCCCCGCTCATCCGCCGGATCGAGTGACGGCGGTCGGAGAAGGCGGGTTAGAACAGGAAGGCCGGGGAGAGTGGGAAGGAGAACGATGGATCTCATCGAATCGTGGAATTTCGCTTAAAACGGGCCGCGCCCACTCGCCCGCTTCCGTGGCTCCGCCGTGACCGAAGCGTCGTCCAAAGTGGCTTCCGAATAGCTCCGCGAGGGAGCAACCACGGATGGACGCGCATCGACACGGATAAATGCGGCTCGTTTGTAGCCGGGGTCCGGCGACCCCGGACTATGCCGGCGATCGTACGACCGAAGGCTGTTCCGGGTCTGCCAACAGCTCCTGACGGATAACCCATTATCCGCGGTTCGACGTCGTTAGCGTGTTTCATCGCTGCCAACACCCGCCGTTGCCTGGTCCCGGCCTCTCCTGGGTTCGGACAGGAGCCCGATTCACCCGTCGGCGGATCCTCACCCTTCCAACGAGATTCCCTATGTCACGCCGCCCGCACCGCCTAGCCACCGCTCTCCCTCGAATCAGCCCAATCCTTTACCTGCTGCTGGCTCTGGCCTCGGTTGCCGGGCTCCGTTCCGCGGAGCGTCCCGCTCCACCAGCTGGCACCTCAAACGGGCTGGTCTGGCTGGAAACCGAGTTCTTCGAGGACCTGGGGGGCTGGACCCGCGACTGGCAGTTCGTCGACCAGATGGGATCACCCTACCTGATGGCGATCGGATACGGGACCCCGGTGGCCGACGCCCGGACCACGGCCCGGTCCGTGAAGCCGGGCCAATACCGGCTCTGGGTCCGCAGCAAGGACTGGATGCCCCAGCACCACCCCGGACGATTCGAGCTGTCACTGGCCGGCCAGCGTATCTCGCGGGCGTTCGGCGCCAGCGGTCGTGAAGGCTGGATCTGGGAGGATGGCGGACTTCACACCCTCGGCGGCGATGTCACGTTGTCGCTCCATGACCTGGCGGGGTACTACGCCCGCTGCGACGTGGTGGTCCTGTCACCGGACCCGGCGTGGACACCCCCGGTCGGCAAGGACGAGATCCGTACCCTTCGGATCGCCCACGGCGCGCTGAGCCCGACGGTCGAAGATATGGGGACCTACGACGTCGTTGTGGCCGGGGGTGGCATCGCGGGAACGTTCGCGGCGATCTCGGCCGCCCGGCTAGGGGCGAAAACGATCCTGATCCAGAACCGCTCCCTGCTCGGCGGCAACGCCAGCACCGAGAACCTCGTGCCGCCGGTTGGCGCGATGCAGAACCGGCTGACCAAGGAAGAGATCGAACTCGACCCGCGGGAGACCGGCCTGATCGAGGAGATTAACCTCTACGGCAAGCAGCGATACTTCGAGGTCGGCAAGTATTGGCCCAGCCGGCTCCGGCTCCTCGCCGAGGCGGAGCCCAACCTCCGGATCCTGTTCAACACCGAGGCTACCGGCGTCGCAATGCGGAGCCCCACCGAGATCGGCACCGTCCTATGCACGAACATCGACACCGGCCGTCGCGGCGCAGTCCGGGGCACCCTGTTCATCGATTGCACGGGCAGCGGCACGATCGGCCTCAAGGCCGGCGCCCGGTACATGATCGGCAAGGAACCGAAGGACCTCTACGGCGAGACCAAGGCTCCGGCGACCGCCAGCTCCGAGACCCTCGGCAGCTCGCTCAAGTACTGGTATACGAAGCAGGATAAGGTCTCCTCGTTCACGACCCCGGCCTGGGCACACCACTTCCGGCAGTGCTCGGACTTCGGGGAAATCCGCGACCGGCACCCTTCCGCCACTGGGATCGACAACCAGTGGGTCATCGAGCTCGGCGGCGTCACGCACACCTATGATCAGGCGGAAGAGGTCCGGGATGACCTTCTGCGCCTGATCTACGGACTCTGGGACCACATCAAGAACCACTGCACGGATCCCGTGAACAAGGACGCCCCGCAGATGAGCCTCGCTTGGGTCGGCCATGTCGTCGGAATGCGCGAAAATTACCGCCTGCGCGGCGACTACGTCATGTCCGAGACTGACGTCACCCAGCAGAAACTGCTGCCCGACCGCATCGCGTACGGCGGCTGGGGCCTCGACGACCACCCTTCCCTGGGCTTTTTCGACAAATCCCGGCTCAAGAACCACACGCACGGCGGCCTGCTCTTCTCGGTGCCCTACCGCAGCCTCTACTCGGAGAACATCGGCAACCTGATGATGGCCGGACGGAACATCTCCGTCTCCCACGTCGCCCTGACCGCCACCCGGGTCATGCTCACGACGGGAACGATCGGCCAGGCCGCCGGTACCGCCGCGGGGCTGGCGATCCGGCGGAAGACAAACCCACGCGGGATCTACACGAACCACCTCGCGGAGCTGCAGCAGCGGCTGCTGAAGGACGGCTCGTACCTCATCGAGGTGCCGAACGAGGATCCACGTGACCTAGCGCGCAAGGCGCGCGCCACCGCATCCAGCGAGGGTACGCCGGCCATGGATGCGATTAACGGCTTCTCCCGGGCCCGGCTGCCCACGGCCTATGCCCGCGCAGAGCCGCGCCGCAACGCGTGGACCCCCGCGCCCGGCGCCGAGGGCGACCAGTGGCTGCAGCTGGCGTGGGAGCAACCGCAGGCGTTCAACGTCGTACACGTGGTCTTCCAGAACCGGGGCCGGCTCGCCCACCGCAACTTCACGCTGGAACGGCACGACGGCTCCGGCTGGAAGAAGATCGCCGACGTCGAGAATCCGCAGGCCCACCGCCGGCTCGTGCTCCCGGTCGGCCCGATCAACGCCCAAGCCCTGCGCGTGGTCTTCCGGGAAAACGTCCACTACCACGGCGGCCTCTGCGAGCTTCGTGTCTACCAGGAGGATGAGCCCACGGTGGAGATGATCCGGCGTATTAACCGTACAGTGAACACGCCCGTCGAGAACGTCTTGCTGCCGTGGGAACGGTGAACGGGCCCGTTTGCGCCCCCAGGTCGGATGACCCCGCTCCCTGAGCCGCCGATCCACGGTTTCCGCTTCCCTGCCTTGGGCGGCGAGGGCCGGCTGCGCCTCGCGGGCCTGACCCACCCGGAGGCGGAGCGGACTGTCATCGGGGCCGTGCAGTGGCTGCGCCGGTTTGAGGACCGCTTTTCCCGGTTCGTCCCAGCCAGCCTTGTTTCCCGGTTGAATCGGGGTGAGACCGTCGAGCCTGACCCTGAGCTCCGGGCGCTGCTCGCGTTCGGCGACCAAGCGCGGCGGGCGACCGGCGGCCGTGTCAACGTCGCTGCCCTGCCCCTGTGGGCCTGCTGGCACGACCCGCGCCGCCTCACAGAACCTTCGCCTGCCGAGATCACGGCCGCGCGTGACCTGACGGAGGGCCCCGTCGTGGTGGAGGCACCGGACGGCCTGCGGTTGGCCCGTCCGGGTCAGGCCCTTGATTTCGGCGGCTTCGGCAAGGAGTGGTGCGTCGACCAACTGGTTGCGCTACTGGAGCGGCAGGGCCGACACCATTTCCTCGTCGAACTGGCCGGCGATGTCGCCGCCCGCGGGTGTGCCACGGCCCGGGACGAGGGCTGGTGGGTGCTACTGCCGGGGATGCCCCGAGCGCTCAGCGTCCGGAACGCCGCCCTCGCGACCAGCGGACACCGGGCGCGTCACCGGATGCTGGCCGGCCGTCGGGTTTCCCACTTGATCGATGCTCGGTCCGGCCAGCCGGCGTCCGGGCGCATCGCCTTCGCCACCGTGCTTGCCGCCCGCTGCGTGGAGGCGGGCCTGGCTGCTCGTGACGCGGCCCTCGCCGATGATGTCGATGCGGCCTGGTCCCGCTGTCAGGGAAAGCCTTTCCTTCTCCGGACCTCGGACGGACGGACCATCGGCGATTCCACCTTCGCCATCGACGGCGCGCCCGTCGGGGAAGCACCATCGCCGGCGCGATGCGCGGCCGCATGAAAACCCCTTCCCGCCTCCGGATGACCGTCGTCGTGATGGTCGCCACCGCCGCCTGGCTGATCCCACTCGCGTGGTCGCTGCTGCGCCAGCGGGGGGCACGGCCTCGGCCGGTCACGGAGACGCGGTCAGCGGACTCGGCCGCCAGGGAAGGCACCCGGCCTCTGATCCTTTACGTGGATGCCTGGCCAACCCGGGCCAAGCTGGACCTCCGGGAGATCCAGGGGCTCACCTCCGAGTCGGAGGGCACCCTGGCTCCGGCCAAGGTTGCGGACCACCTCTATTCCGAACTGGGACGACTGGGTATCAAGCCGGAGATCCACCGCATCGACCGCCTGCCCCCCCAGGCCGCCCTGGAGAGCTTCCGCCCGGTCGTGGTCGTCTACCCGGTCAGGCATGGCCGACCGGCCGCCGCCATCGGCCAGTTCATCGAGCAGCGGATCGAACCCTTCATCGCCCGGCATTCGGGACCGCGGAACCTGGCCATCACCGACTTGGCCGTCGCGGAGACCAGCGAGATCGCCGCCGCGGCCCAGGCCACGCTCGCGGCCACGGCGGCCTACTACGGCGTGCCCTACGCAGCCGGTCCGCGGCTGGGCCCCCAAGTGAGCCTTTACGCGCAGAATCAGCTGCTCGCCGAACAGGCGGCTGTCATTCGCAGCGAGGTGGCCCGATGAATCAGCCGCCCGACTGGCGCGTGTGGATGGATCGTGCCGTCAATCTGGCGATGCTCTGGAGCGGGGCGTTGCTCGCGGGCTCCGGTCTCGCGATGAAGTATCGCGTCGGCTACGAGTCGCCCCGTGGTGCCACTGTGTGGGGCATGGATGGCGAAAGCTGGGGTCGATTGCACTGGATCCTCTCGTTGGTGGTTTTGAGCCTGCTCGCGCTGCATCTCTTCCGCCATCGCCGCTGGCTGTGGAGCGTGCTCGTTTCGCGCGCCACTTTTGGCATGGCACTGATGTTGCTCGTGGCGCTGCTCCTCCTCCTGCTGCCGGTCATCGCCGCCTGACGAGTTCGCGAGGGGTGCCGGTGGAGCGCACACGCTCGATGTTTTCCTCCGGCCGGTTGTGGAGGAGTACGAGCAGTGACTGCGCAGCGGTGGCGCTCACCTCCACGTCATGCAAAGTCAGGACCGTGGAAGTGTCGTCTGGACCAAACGTTCCGTTGCGCATGGGCAGCGCGCTCCCCCCTCTCGCACCACCTCGTTGATCTTGCCGCCCGGATCCGTTTGTACGCGTCGTCTTCGCCGGGGACCGGCTGCTTTCAGCCAGCTCAGTACGTTCCTTTGACGGCGAAGGTCCAGGAGACGCCAACGGTTTGGTGGGCGGTCATGGCGGTGAACCCGTTGGCGAACGGCTGCATGTCAATCCAGGGCTGGTCCAGTACATTGCGGACGCTCGCGGACAGCTGGTAAGTTTGGTTCAGCCGCCAACTGCCGCCGAGGTCGAGATTAGAGCGGTGGCGGCGGTAAACGTTGGTCTGCAGGTTGCGAAGCCAGTCGTCGGCCCAGTTGTAGTTGGCGTACACTTGGAGGCGGTTGAGTGTGTAATAGAGGCCGCCGCTCGCGAGCCTGGGCGTGATGCCGGGCGTGCGGATCGCCGCATACGCGCGGGTGTAGCTGCCGCGGACCGTGAGGCGTTTGAACGGCGATCCGAGGAACCCGAGGCTCTGGTTATACTCGAGCTCAAAGCTGCGCACCCGGGTAGTGTCGCGGCCGTTGCGGGTGGTAATGAAATCGTAGGCCTGGAGTTCATCGTTACCGGAGTAGCCGAAGTCCTGCGCCGTGAGCGTGTCCGTGATGAAGATATTCTTCACGTTCCGCTGGGTGGCGGTGACGGCGAGAAGGCCGACGGGTTCAAAGTAGTAGGCGAGGCGACCGGTGAAGTTTTTGGAGGTTTCCGGCTTCAGCGCGGCGTTGGGTGCGGTCACAGTCCTCAGCGTTTCGTTGACGATCCAGACACCAGCCAAGTTGGCATACGGTGGCCGACGGATTGTGCTGCTGAAGCCCAGCTGCCCATCCAAGCTCGGGGCGAACTGGTACTTCAACGATGCGCTGGGGAAGAAGTTGTCGTAGGTGCCGGTCCGCTTCAACCGTGGCCGGGATAGGAACTGGTACGCCACGCCTTCAACCGTGGTTGCCACACCGGACGCGTTGACGGGAAAGCCCGCGGCTCGCACCTCGGCTGGGGTGCGGGTGTTCGGCTCACTCGCTTCCGTCGTGGTGCCCTCCCAGCGCAATCCTGCGCGGGCGGTTAGCCGGTTCCACGTCGTTGTCCCCATGAGAAAACCCGCATCGACCTCTTCGGAGAGTCGGCGGCGGCGGGCGACGTACGACTCGTAGAAATTGGTGGCGTTGCTGCCCCAATTTTGCCGGAACTGGCCCGGGTTGTCCGTGAACATCTGCCCCAGCGCGCGTACATTCGGCATGAAGAGTCCGCCGCTTGAGAGAGAGGCGATGCTACCGCCGGACATCCCGATGTTGAAGGGCCACGGGGTTGGGTAATTGGCCCAGCCGCCGGTCGTCGGATTACCGATCAGATCGTAGCGGCGCGCCAACGTGTCGTCCTCGAATTTCTGGCTCTGATACCGCCGCTTGAGGCCCGTCTTCCAGATAATCGGCCGCACGGCTTCGGTCTTCAGACTTGCGATGAGGTCGCCCGAGATCAGCTGCGTCCGTGCGAACCGGCCGTCATTCGTGGTGAAGACCGGGCTGGAGAAGCTGGCGCCATTGCTGATGTCGGGACCGGCGATTTGGGTAATCGTCCAATCGGCCGCGAGCGGGCCCGAGCGCTGGGCCCGGAAGGTGATGTTGGGCGCGGTTGGGCCGTTGAAGTCGCGAATCGATCCGCGGCGACCCAGGGGATCGTACCAGCTGGTCGAGTCGCTGTACGATGCCCGGCCCTCGAGTTCGAAATTACCGCGCCGGTAGCTGAACCTGGGGAGCAGAGTCGTGGTCTCGCCGAGCTTCGCCACCGCGATCGGGTTCGTCTGGACGCTGCCGTTGGGGGCCGACGTGAAGCTGAGTGCCGGATCATTGCCGACCACATTCGCCCGGGTGCCGAGGTTGAACACGATGTTGCGCTGCGGCGTCCAGAGATCGACATAGTTGTAAACCAAGCCGAGCCCCACATTGAGGTTCGCGTTGAATTTGTAGTCCGCCGCGAGAGTGATCGCGAACCGCTTGTTGAAGCGCGGCGCCCACTGGTAAGTCACGCTGGTGGGGACTAGCGGGCGGAGGTCGGTGGCGCTCGTCGTGGTGCTGTACGCCATGTTCGCGGTGATGGCATCCTGATAAACATTGGACTCGCTCACGTTGAGCACCACGCCGAGGCGCTTATCGAGGAAGATGTCGGAGTACTCGAAGATGCCGCCGGGACGCAGCTTCATGGTCCGACGATCCTCGTCCGGCCCGAGCGAACGGCGGAAATTGAACGCCTCCGAGTGCGCGGTGATGTTCGCCTGCCAGGACACCCTTCGGCCGGCCCGGTCGAAGGCGCGCTTCGTGCGGAGATTGATCGTGCCGGCGGGAGCGTTGGCATCGACGTCGGCGCTGATTGTTTTCGCGATTTCGATCGATTCGACGCTGTTAAGGGACGCCATTTCCATGGTGAAGGCGCGGGTGGTGGTACCGGCATCGACACTGGCGAGCGGCATGCCGTCCATAGTCACGGCGGTGTAGTCCGACGGCAGACCACCCAATCGAACGGTGCGCACCTCGCCAAAAAAGGTCTCGAGTTCGACGCCCGGCAGGTGCTTGAGGAACTCGCCGACGTTGCCTTCCGCGTTGTCGCCGAACGAGTCGGATGCGACCGTGTTGGTTACGTTCATCGAGTTGCGCTGGTCCATGATCGCCTTCGCGGCGCCTTCGCGCTGGCTGGCCACGACGAAGGCGTCGAGCTTGACCGCCTCGCCCGTCCCCGGTGCCGCCAGCGTGCTCACCAGCTCGAAGTCCCGCGCTACCGTGGCCCCGGGCGCGACGGTCACCTGCGCGGAGACGGTCTGGTACCCGGTGTAGGTCACGCTCAGCGTCGCGGTCCCCGGGCCGACCGGAAACAGGCGGTATTCGCCGCCGCTGCCGGAAACTGCCGTCGTACCGCCGTCCGTGCGGATCACGGCGTTGCGGACGTACTCGCCGGTGGCGGGATTGAAGATCCGGCCCTGGACGGTGCCAGGTCCCTGGACCTGAGCAGAGGTGACGGCCACGAAGGCCAGCGGCAGCAGCAGGAGGACGGTGAGGGACAGGGATTTCATGGACGAGGTAAGGGGCAGGGTTCGGCGGGGGTGTGCCACACCGCCGGGGCCGCAAACGCGTGGCCGCCCGGCAGGGCGCCACGGTCGGCGGACGACTTGGCCCCCCCTCGACGTCCGGACCGGCAGAATGGGTTACCCGCTGGCGCGCGTTTCCGGCGGATAGCGCGGACCGGGACCAGCTCAGTGGCTGCCCTTGATGGCGAAGGTCCAGGAGGTGCCGGTGACCTCGTAGCGTGCGAGCGCCGACCGCCCGTTCTCGAAACGCTGCAGGTCCAGCCACGGCGCATTCAGGAGATTACGGGCCGCAACCTGCAGGGTGTAGTGCCGGGTCAGCCGCCAGCCGAGGCCCGCATCGACGTTGGCATGGTGCCGGCGGTACAGCGTGCCGGCGACGTTCCGGCTGGCGTCGGCGGTCCAGTTCCAGTCGAGGTGGGCCGTGAGCCCTGCCACGCTGTAACCTAGGCCGGCACCGGCCAGGTGGGGTGTCAGGCTGGCCCGGGGAGCGGACGCGGACAGGCGGGTGTAATTGGCCCGGATGGTCAGGGGCTGAAAGGCCCGGCCGAGGAAGCCGAGTCCCTGGCTGTAGTCCAGGGCCAAGCTCCGCACGCGGAGCGAACCGACGCCATTTTCCGTCGTGATGAAATCATAGCGCGCAAATTCGTCACCTCCCGCGTACCCGAAATCCACGGCCCGGATCCGGCTGGTCACGAGCGGCCGCCCCAGTTCAACCTGCGTGGCGGTGAGGGCGAAACGGCCGACCGGCTCAAAGTAGGCCGCCAGGCGGGCGGCCAAATTGGTCGCCGTTTCCGGCTTCAGGCGCGGATTCGGCGCGGTGACCGAGAGGTCCTGCTCATTGACCACCCACGCGCCGGCTAGGCTCGGGAAGGGCGGCCGCCGGATCGTCCGGCCGATCCCGAGCTGCGCCTCCGCGCCGGCCGGCAGGGGGACCTTGACGGACGCGCTCGGGAAGAGATTCGCGTAGCTCCCGGACCGGCTGACGCGGGGCCGGGAAAGGTATTGGTACTCGAGGCCGGGCACCGTGGTGGCGATGCCAGACGCGTTTACGGGAAAGCCGGCCGCCCGCACCTCCGAGGGCGGCCGGACCTCCGGCTCACTCGTCGTGAGCCCGGTACCCTCCCAGCGAAGTCCGAGCCGTCCAACCCAGTGCCGCCCTTCGAGCGTTCCCATCAGGTAGCCGGCATCAACTCGCTCCTGCACGCGGCGGCGCCGTGCGATGTAAGACTCGTAGTAGTTGACCGCCCCGGAGCCCCAGTTCTGCCGGAAGAGACCCGGCGAGTCGCGGTACAGCAGCCCGAGGGCGCGCGCGTTGGGCAGGAAGACTCCGCCGCCCCCCAAGGATCGAATCCCACCTCCGGCCATCCCGAGGTCGAACGCCCAAGGCGAGGCATAGCCAGCCCAGCCGCCGACGGCCGGCTGCCCCACGTAGTCCGTGCGCCAGGCGAGGGAATCATCCTCGAAGGTCTGTCGCTGCTGCCGGCTCTTCATCCCCAGCTTCCAGATCGCGGCGAAACCACCCCACTCCCCCCTCCGCGTCGCGGCCACCTCTCCTGCGATCACGTTCGAGCGGCCGAAGCGGCCATCGTTCGCGGTGAACGCCGGGCTGCTGTAGCTCGCGCCGCTCCCGAGGTCGGGGCCGCCGGTCTGAACGATGGTCCAGTCCGCCCGGAGCGGCGAGGAGCGTGCGGCCCGGAACGAGACGTTACTCGCCGTCGGCCCGTTGAAGTCGCGGATCGAGCCACGCCGCCCGAGCGGATCATACCAGCTGCAGGAGTCGCTGTAGGACCCCTTGGCCTCCACCTCCCAGGACCCGGCCTGGAACGCGAACCGGGGCAGGAGCGTAGTGGTGGCACCCAGCTTGGCGACCTCAAGGGGGTTGACCTGGACCGAACCGCCGGACGACGAGCTGAAGCTCAGCAGCGGATCCGCCCCCTCGACGCTGGCCCTTGCCCCGGAGTTGAAGGTGACGTTCCGCTGGGGGTTCCAGAGGTCGGCCCAGTTGTGGATGATGCCCAGCCCCACTTCCACCCGCGGCCCAATCCGGGCGTCGGCCGCCATCGTCACGGAGAACCGCCGGTTGAAACGCGGGGCCCACTGGAAGGCGAGGCTGGCTGGGACTAACGGGCGGGGGTCCGCGCCCCCCCCGGGCGTGCTGTAGCCGAAGTTCGCGACCACCGCCTCCTGGTAGACATTCGACTCGCTGAGGTTGAGGACCACGCCCAGGCGGCGGTCGAGGAAGACGTCAGAGTATTCGAGGATTCCCCCGGGCCGCACCTTCCGCCGGGCCCGGTCCTCGTCCGGCCCGAGCGAGCGCCGGAGGCCGAACGCTTCCGAGTGCGCGGTGGCGTTGGCCTGCCAGGAGACCCGACGCCCGGACCGGTCGAAGGCGCGCTTGGTCCGGAGGTTGATGGTTCCCGCCGGGGCGCCGGCATCGGCGTCCGCGCTGACGATCCGGTTCATCTCGATCGCCTCGACGCTGTTGAGCGAGGCCATCTCCATCGTGAATGCTCGGGAGGTGGTGGCGCCGCCCGTGCCCGCATCGACGCTCGCCAGCGGCATCCCGTCCAGCGTCACCGCGGTGTAATCCGAGGGCAGCCCGCTCAGCCGCACGGTGCGCACCTCCCCGAAGAAGATCTCCAGCTCCACCCCGGGCAGGTGCTTCATAAATTCGCCAAGGTTGCCCTCGGGGTTGTCACCGAAGGCATCCGACGCGACCGCATCGAGGATAGTGACCGCGCTGCGCTGCTCCATGATCGCCTTGGCCGTACCTTTGCGGGCAGACGAGACCACCAGGGCTGCTAGTCGGATAGGTTCCCCGAGGCCGGCAGGGCCGGGCTCAAGCGAATCCACGAGGTCGAAGTTCCGCACGAGCGTGCCCCCCGCCGGTACCTCCACTGCCACCGTGGCCGCCCGGTAGCCGGTGTAGGAAACCAGCAGCGTGGCGGGACCCGCCGGCACGGGCTCAAGGCGGTATTCGCCCGCGGCGCCTGAGCGGGTGGCCGGGCCCCCGCCGGTGACCTGCACGAGGACATTCCGAATCAGCTCACCCGTGGCGGGATGGTGGATCCGGCCCACGATTGCCCCCGGCTGCGGCGGCCGGGATTCACGACGGCTCACCAGGAGTGCCTCCGTCGCGCTGTCCTCCGTGATCACCAGCGGCGTGCCGGCGAGCAGCCGTTCAAGCACCTCCCTGACGGAGTAGTCTCCGCTCACGGGCGGAGTGCTTACCCCGCGCACCGCGTCCACGAGGTAGAGGATCTGCCGTGCCGAGGTGCCGGCCACGCGCCGCAGCATCTCCGCCGCATCACCGGCCGGCAGGTCGTAGCGCTGGCGCTGCTCCGGACCCTGGCCGCCAAGTGGGCCGGCCATGAGCATCAAAAGCAGCAACAGCCCGACCCAGGACCGGTTGCCACCCGGCCAACCTGGCACCGCCCGGGACGAAGTGGCAGGCCTCCTCATCGCCGTTAAGGACGCCTGGGCACGGGGGGCGTCACTCGCGAACCCCGGTTCGAGACCGCAGCATGACCTCCCATTCACCCCGCCGCTCGGTGGTGACGACGCCGCTTCCCTCCAGAAGCCGGAGGAAGCCCTCGATGTTGTCGGACGCGAACGTTCCGCCCACCGGACGCTCCGCCAGTTCCTGATCCAGGATCACCAGTTGTAGGCGGTTGCGGCGGTTGAACTCCTGGACGACGTCGCGCAGCGGTACGTCGGCGAAGAACAGCTTCCGCTCCTGCCAGTCCAGTGTCTGCCGGATTACTTGCCGCGAGACCTTCTCCACGCGGGGCCGGTCCCCAGCCGCCCATCCGGAACCGGCAGTCACCCGGGTCTGCTCCCCCGCGGTCACTTCGAGGACCATCCCTGTCGGGGCGCCCGGCGACCTCTCCGGCGTGGTTGCCGCTGCGCCCGCCGACGCCGCCTCGCAGACTTGGACGCGCCCCTCGGTGACGAGGACATCGACAGAGAACGCGCTCCTCCGTACGAGGAACGCGGTGCCGACCGCCCGCACCGCCACGCCCTCGGCCTCGACCACGAACGGACGCGCGGCGTCCTTCGCGACCGTGAAATGCGCCTCGCCGGCCTGCAGTTCCACCCGGCGCAGGCCGGCCTGGAAGCGGACCCTCACGCGGCTGTTCTCATTCAGCTCCAGCCGCGATCCGTCCGGCAACGCCACCCGCTGAAACCCTCCGGTCTCACAGGCGTAGACGAGACCATAATCGGGTGCCGCCGCTGGTTTCCAACCGGTGATGACGGCCACCGCGACCAAGGCGGCACAGGCGGCCGCCGCCACGCCCCACCGGACCGGACTCCACCGCCGGGTCCAGGTGGCCACGCGAGCCGCCTCCTCCCCGCCGACCGCCGGCCGCAGCAGGGAGGCGTCGACTTCGGGCAGTTCCCGCAGACGTGCGTGCCCCCACTGCAGTCGGGCCAGGGCCGCCTCGTGGCGCGCATCCGCGCGCCGCCACTGCTCAAACTCCCGCGCGCGGGCGGGGCTGAGTCCCTCGTCCGCCTCAATCAGCCAGAGGGCCGCCTCGTCGGTCATGCGGTCCAGAGTTGCCTGCTCGTCGTTCATCAGGAGGGGGCGGGGCCGGTCAGCCCGCGTTCGGCGAAATAGTCGGTGCAGCGGCGCAGTCCCTTGGCCAGGTGGACCTTGACCGTCTCGGGTGAGATGCCGAGCTGGACGGCGATCTCCTTGTAGGAAAGTCCCTGGCGGTAGCGCAGCAGCACCACCTCCCGGCAACGCTCCGGGAGGGCGTGCAGGGCCTCGGCCAGGACCTCGTGTTCCCGGCTACGGTCGATGAGGTCGTGGGCGCCCGCATCCTCTATCACGACGGACTGGCCCACGGAATCGGTTACCGGCTGCATCGGCAGGACTTGCTGGTGCCGGAGGAAGTCGAGGGCGAGGTTGCGCGCCGTGGTGAACAGCAGCGCTCGCGGACAACGGATCTCCTGGGTGGCGTGCGCCCGGAGCAGCCGAGCGTAGGACTCCTGCACGATGTCAGCCTGGTCGGACAGCGACGGAAACCGCGAGCGCAGGTAGGCCCGCAACGCCGGCTCGTGGGGGAGCAGTTCGCGCGTGAACCAGGCCGATACTGCGGATTCGAAGGGCACGACTGGTTTCGACGCGGACATGCGGGGTCTTCGGTTCCTTCCACCCCTGCCGCCGGCAAGTCGAGCGCATTTGCCCGTCCGAAAGCTTCACCCCAAAATCGCCTTTTCTTGGATCCCCCAAATCACCTCGTCACGCGTCGTAGCGTTTTCCTGTGGGATACCCAGGTCGCCCCCTCGCTCGAGGATCATCCCAAACCAGCGGGCCGGGAGGTCTGCCCTCTGCGGAAAGCCGGTCCCGTCACTCCATACCCTACGCGGCCAGCTGTGTTCCGGGCGGAGAGGACCTATGCGACCGCCGCGCCGCCGACTTTTTCCGAACACGGCAAACTTGAACTGCGGATTCTCCACCGCGTCGCCGCCGCGGCCGAAGCGTCGCTCAAGGTGTTTTCCGAATGGCTTCGCGACGGGGGGAACCACGGATGGACACGAATCGACACGGATAAACGCGGTTCGTTTGTAGCCGGGGTCGCCGACCCCGGACCATCCTGGCGACCGTACGTCCGACGGCCTTTCGGAAGGCGACGAACTGTCACCGCGGATAAATGCGACGACGGCACACCTCAGGGTAATCGCGCCGGAGAAAACGACTTCCAGCCATAGCGCGGCGAAGCGCGGGACTTTCAGAACGTGCCCTTCAGGCCGAGTGTCCAGAGCGAGCCGAAGTCGAGCCGCTGGCGAAAGCGCGCGTGGGCGGGTGTGCTCGGGCCCGCGATCTGCTGATCCTCGGTGGCGTCGCCGATGTTGCGCAGGTTGGCGAAGAGCGCGACGCGGCGCGTGAGGGAGTATTCGCCGGAGACGTCGATGTACAGGCGCTTGGAGCCCCAGGTGTAGGTGCCGGGCTCGATGCTCGCGCCGCTTGCCGCGAGGCCACGCCGCTGACGACCGCGGTAGTTCCAGTTCACGCGGGCGTTCCAGCGCTCGCGGGTGAGGCTCAGGCCCCAGCTGCCGCTGCGCGGGATGTAGCCCGCGAAATTCTCCGCCGCCTCGCCGGTGGCGCGTTGGGCGCTGGCGTTGGCGAAGACCTGCACGCCGCGCGCCCACGCGGGCAGGAACGTCAGCGCCTGCTTGTAGCTGAAGTCGACGCCCGTCATCCGCACGCCGCCGCGCACGTTCTCCTGCGTCGCGACCTCGTAGCGCTCGAACGTCGCGGTCTCGAGGCCGTACAGCGCGAGGAAATCGGGCGTGGCCGGGAAGAAGGTACCGCCGAAGAAGTTCCGGAAGTCGCGGCGGAACACGCCGGCGGAAACCTGCCCGACGCCCTCGAAGTAGTATTCGACACGCGCGTTGGTCGACTCCGCGGTCCACGGCTTGATGGCGGCGTTGTTCACCGTGATGAGGTTGGAACGGCTCGGCGGCGCCTCGGTGTCGGGCAACGTGAGGCCGCCGGCGTATTGATTGAAGTCGGGCCGGCCGATGGAGGTGTAGCGCGCCGCGCGGAGGATGAGGTTGTCGCGGACGTTGAACGACACGTTCACGTTGGGGAAAAGCCGCAGGTACTCCTTGTTCACCCGCGCCCCGCGCTCGAGGTACGTGAGCTGCGAGTAGCCGAGGGTGTTGGCGGCGAAGATCGTCGCGGGCACGCGCCGCGCGGGATCGGCGGGCGTGGGGCTGGCGACAGTGACGACGCGGCCCGCGGCGTCGCGCTGGAAGTTGCGTGTGACGTCGGTGAAGGGACCCTGGGCTTCGATGTTGGTCTGCTCCACACGGAGCCCGCCGACAATCCGCAACCGGCGGTCGAGCAGCGCGAGGTCGCCGCGCAGGTAAGCGGCGGAGACGACCTCCGACGCGAACTTGGAGGATCCGATGCGATTCCGGTAGAGCGCGTTTTGATCGATCGTGAACAGGCCCGGGTTGGCGCGATACGCGTCCCATGTCTTCGCCTGGCTCACCCATTGGGCCACGGGGAAACCCCAAGGCAGCGCGCGCTCCGAGAGCGAAGTGGCCCAGTAGGGTGCGGCGCCGTCGTCGCTACCCACGGGGGTCGTGCTGCCGCGGCCGTCGGCGCCCACATAGGCGTAATTGGTCGTCGCGGGCCGCAGGTCGCGCCGCGCCTCTCGCACATCGAAGCCGGTCTTGAGCGAGAAGGGCGTGACACCGCCGAAGTCACGCCGCGCGTTGCCGAACGCGGTGCGCTGGCGGTCGTTGGAGTCGACTATCCCGCTCGTGGTGGCCGTCAGCGCGTAGGTGGAGAGGCTGTAGGGATCCACGGCCGCGCCGGTCAGCGCGTCGCGCACGTTGATCGCGCTGGGCCGCAGGTAGAAGATGTCCTCAAAGGCGATCGCGACATTGGTCCGCTGCGCGGTGGTGTTCTGGAACATGCCGCGCTCGATGTCGGCTCCGGTGTAGCGGGCGCGGGAGAGGCCGGCGCCGGCGTCGAGTTTCCACGCGGGCCCGTCGTGGCGCCACGTGAGCGTGGGCATGTAGGTGCGGTTGAAACGATAGGTGCCGCCGTTGGTTTGCTGGAGGGTGCCGGCCCCGGCGCCGGTGTCGCCGCGCGTGAAGGTCGGCGAGAACGCGCCCGGCAGCACGCGGTTGATGGTGAACGTGAGCGCCTGCTGACTGTAGTTCTCCTCGAACGTCGAGGCCTGCAGCGCCAGCGCGAGTCGATCGCGCGGCCCGAGCCGCCAGTCGATGGTGACGGCGACGGAATTGCGGGTCGTCTCCTTGCCGCCGCCGCGCACCGTGTAGGCCGTGAGGTAGGGACGGTCGGGAGTGGTGTGCGGGAAAGCGGCTCCGTTTGTCACGGCTCCCGTGCCGCGCCAGGTGTTCTGCGAGAAGTCCTGCCCCGCGTACTGGGTGGTCCGGCCACCCGAGAGGCTGAAGCCGAGGCTCCGGTTGAGCGGCACGACCCAGGAGAAATCGAAACCGGGATAAACCTTCCGCGTGCGCGTCTCGCGCGGAACCGCCGTGCGGTGCAGCTCGCGGCGGTTGTCGCGCATCATCACGTAGGCGCTGCCGTTGAACACCGGCCGCGCGCGCTCGAACGCGCTGCGCGAGACCATGTTCACCGAACCCGCCAGCGCTGATCCGGGTGAGTCGGGCGTCGGCGAATACGAGACCTCCAGCCGCGAGAGACCGTTGATCGAGACCATGTCGACCGCCGCCGCGCGGCCCGTGCCGTTACCGACCGCGCTCGCGAGGCCGAAGCCGTCCACCGTCACCGGCACGTAGGCGGCCGGCGCGCCGTTGATGGAGATCTCGCGCGCGTTGCCGCCGGCGTACTCCATCGTGACTCCCGGCAGGAATTTCATGAACTCGCCGACGTGGCCCTCGGCCACGGTGCCGAATTCGTCGGTCGAAACCACCGTGCGGAGGTTCGACGCGAAGCGCTGCTCGTTGATCGCGATCGCGGCGGCATCCATTTCCCGCGAGGCCGCGACAGCGAAAGCCTCCAACCGTACCGTCTCGCCCGTCCGGCCCGCGGCCGGCGCCAGGGTGATGTCGCGCCGCACGGTGGCCCCGGCGGGCACATCCACCGCGAAGACCTGCGGCGCGAGTCCGGTAAAGAACACGCGCAGGCGCGCCGTCCCGGCCGGCACCGGCGCCAGCGTGAACGAGCCGTCGGAGCGCGTGGCGGCCTCGAGGTTGGTGCCCTCGACGGTGACGCGGGCGTTCTCCAGGTAGTCGCCGCTGCCGCCGTGGAGCACGCGGCCCTCGACGAAACCCGGCGCGGCGGGGCGTTCGGCCGCGCGGACCGCGGGTAAGGTGAACCAACCGGCGAGCAGGAGCACGGTTGCGGCGCAGGCGCTACGGATGAGAGAGCGGAGCAGGGTCATGGGGCGGGGCATTTCCCCGGAGCGTAGCAGTTCCGCGGCCTCGCGCCTAGTAGGCAGCCGGCCGGTTTTGGTGGAATCGCGTCCGGCGCCGTTCCGTCGCAGAAAGTGGTTGCCGGTTGTTTTTCACCACGGCGATAGTCCGCGATCACCTATGAAAAACGTCCGTCTCGGGATCGTCGGTCTGGGCAACATCGGCCGGTTCCACACCGGGTACCTGCTGGAGAACAAGGTCTCGCGCTGCACGCTGGCGGCGGTGAGCGACGCCTTCGCGCCGAGCCTCGAGTCGTTCAAGGGCAAACCCGGGGTAAAGACGTACGCCGACGCGAGCGAGATGATCCGCTCGGGCGAGATCGACGCGATCGTCATCGCCACGCCCCACTTCCTGCACACCTCCCTCGGCATCGAGGCCCTCAAGGCCGGGTTGCACGTGATGGTCGAGAAGCCGATCTCCGCCCACAAGGCCGACGCCGAGCG
>JBEGJD010000244.1:0-6225 GCA_041184765.1 Verrucomicrobiota bacterium
CTCGCGCGCCAGCCGGTCCAGATGGGGCGTCCGTATCCTCGACTCCGGGTTCTGGATCGCCAGGTCGCCGTAACCCATGTCGTCGGCGTAAAGGATCACGATGTTGGGCCGGTCCGCGGCGAACAGGGCAGCGCTCAGCAACGCGAAAACAGGCGCGATCAATCGAAGCAGGGTCTTCATGGGGAATCCGGAGGGCGGGGTGCCTCGAAGCAAGGTCGGCATCGCTCTCGAGCACAACGCTGACCTTCGGCGGCCGGCCTGGCGTGAATTCCGAAGGCGGGAGGCTCGGCTAAATCCATAGCATCTGTCCCGAGGCGTTTCACCACGGATGCGGAGACACAGAGAGATTTACACGACGAAGGGACGGTCGCCGGTGCGTTGTAAGCATTTTTCGGCCCACCTGTGCATGGCCGCGAAGAGGCTCAAAAGCCACAATAGCGAGGAAGTTGAGCCAAGCCTTCGGTCACCTGAACCGTACCCCCGTGTCTTCGTGGAAAAAACCCGGCGACGACGCCCTCACCCGCGACAGAAAAAATCCCAAAGACCGCAGGTGTTGCAAATGGTCCTTTGCCTCCACGCCCGCAAACCCGACCACCTCGAAGCCACCCAGCGCGAAACGGTCGGTTGCGACCAGCCCTTCGTCCCAACTACCGCTCTCCGCCACTCGCCGCCCACCCACCGCCGCGATGAGAAAATCCGCCGTCTCCGTTGTGCTCGCGTAGCCCTCCGGTACTTGCGCCGAATGCGTCACCAGCATCCGGCGCTTCCCTTCGGCCGCGAGCCGCGCGTAACGCGTGAAACCCGTCATGAGCTCCGGATCCACCCGGCGTTCAGCAATCGGTCCCGCGTAACCGCAATAGATCGAGTCCGCCATCACGAGTGTCGCGATGCGCTCCACAGCCTCGGGCTGCCGCAGCAATTGCCGCACGCCGCCGAAACCCGCGCTGAACGACGACACCGCAAGTTCTCCTGGCTCCCACCCCGCACCCCCCGCCTGCGCGCGAACCACGTCCTTTACGGTGCGGAGTAATTCCATGAAAACCCGTTCATCCGCGAAATGATCCGCGTAAACCTTGGACAATCCGGGCAGGGTCAGCGTCACTAAAACACCCGGCGCACCGATCCGCGCGAACTGCTGCTCCACCGTGGCGGTCGCGCCATGCAGGTGCAGCCACACCGCGGTCGGCGCGCCGCCGCGCGCAAAATTCTCCCGCAGCGAAACCACCGCCTTCCCGGCCGACAGCCGGACGAACCTTACCTCGTCGGCGGCGAAGGACGAACTAGCCGCGCCCAGGAGCAACGCCAGCACCGCGAGGAATGCCACCGGCCCGCGCAAGACGAACCACGCCCGATCAGTCGAGGTACAGCAGTTCGTTCGCATTGAGGATCGCCCGGCTGAAGGCCGCGGCACCGTGGCGCGCGATGAAGGCTTCGCCGGCCGCACGCTCCTCGGCTGCGGGTACCCGCTGGAAGGCGATCGAGTACGCCGCGCCGACCGGATCCGAACCGGCGATGCGTTCCGCGAGAGCAGCGGCGAGATCGAACGTGAAGCGGTGGTTCAGCAGCGTCAGCGCCTGCAGCGGCGTCGTCGTGTTGGCACGACGCGGCGCCGCGAACGCGATGTCGGGCAGGTCGAAGTCCGTCAGGACGTCGACCACGCTGGCGCGGGCGTTTTGATGATACACCGCTCGGCGATGGGTCTCAGGGCCATGCGCATCGAGGGAGAAGTAGGTCGAGACGTTGTTCTGGGTGTATTTGTACAACCGGAACCCAGGTCCACCCATCGGTTCCAGCCGGAGCCGGCCGGCGGTCGCCAGCATGGTATCGCGGATTTCTTCGGCGCTCAGGCGCCGCGGGGGGAAGCGCCAGAGCAGGCGCGCATCGCGGTCGGCGCGGCCTCCGTCCTCGCGGAACGCGCCCGATTGCCGGTACGCGCGAGAAAGCACGATCTCCCGGTGCAGGGGCTTCAGCCGCCATCCGTGCGCGACCAACCGCGTCGAGAGGAAGTCCAGTAACTCCGGATGCGACGGCCGCCCGCCTTGGAAGCCGAAGTCGCTCGGGGTGTCGACGATCCCGCTGCCGAAATGATGCTGCCAGACGCGGTTCGCGAGCACCCGTGGTGCAAGTGGGTTTTCCGGCGCTGTGATCCACCGAGCCAGCGCCAGCCGCCGCTCACCTTCCGGAGCATCCTCCAGCAACGCGAAGCCGGGCACCGCGCCGGACAAAACCTCCAAGCTCGCCGGCCGCGCGATCTCACCCGGCTTCATCGGGTCGCCGCCCTTGTGCACGAAGGTCTTTTCCGAGGGCTGGTCGAACTTTCCCGCCCAGATCTGCGGCAGCTTGGGCACCTTGTTCAACGCCGCCTGCACCTGCCCGCGCTCCCGCTCCAAACCCGCCAGCTCCTTCTCCTCCTCCGGCGTGATCACCTCTCCCCGCACGCGCTCCAACGCGTGGCGCTCGCTCCACGGCACGCGGTCGAAGGACGTCGCCACGGTGCGCCATTCCTTCCCATCGGTCGAAATCTTCACCTCGTACTCGCAAGGCGTGGCGCCCTGTGCCTTGTCCATGAGGCCGCGCCCCTTCGCGTTGCTGAACGTCACGCGGTCGATCATCTCCGGCCGCGCCAGCGTGATCGTCAGCTCGGCGGGGTTGCCGATGAACCATTGCTCGCCGTGCCGCCCGTCGATGCAGAGCTGCGGGCCGTAAGCCTCGGGAAAATCCTCCGCCACCGCACCGCGCGCGCCATCCGCCCGGCCGCCATTGGCCGCGAGGGCCACGTTGCGACCGTCGGTCGTCCAGACTTCGAACTCCGTGAGCCGCCCGCCCCCGCGTGTCGCTCGCCGGCTGTTCACCCGCGGCGGCGGACGCCCCGGCGCCTCGGTGTTGTCGAGGACGACGAAACGCACAAAACGCGCCTCCACCGGCGCAAAGGTCTCCTCGGTGAGTTCGGGGTCTATCTTCGGCCGGGGAAAGGCGCGGGCTTTCAGCAGATCCTTCGCCCGGGCCGCGACCGTGCGCTCGACGCGGTCGACCGCCGCGTTGATCTCGGCGAGACGCTTGTTCAGCGGCTTCGTCGCATCCGCGAATGCGGCGCGCTGTTCGACGGTCGCCACTTCGCGACGTCCGTGGGTCACCCCTTCGAAAGCCGCCCGCAGGCGGTAATAGTCCTCGGTGGGGATCGGGTCGAACTTGTGGTGGTGGCAGCGCGCGCAGCCCACCGTCAGGCCGAGAAAAGCCCCGCCGGTCGTCACGATCATGTCGTCGATCGTGGCCGCGCGGATGTTCGCCTTGGCGACCGGATCCTGGTTCCCGACGTCGTCGTAGGGACCCGCGACGAGGAACGCGCTGCCGACCTCGATCTCCGGCTGGTTCTTGCCGATCACGTCGCCGGCGAGATGCTCGGTGATGAAGCGATCGAACGGCTTGTCGTCGTTCAACGAGCGGATCACCCAGTCGCGGAAGGGCCACAGATCATCGATGATGAAGTTGCGCTCAAACCCGTTGCTCTCACCGAAGCGCACGACGTCGAGCCAGTGCCGGCCCCAACGTTCGCCGTAACGCGGCGACGCGAGCAGGCGGTCGGCCAAAGCGGCCGCGGCGGCGTCCGGGTCCGCCGCGTGGGCGAGGGCGAACTCCGCCACCTCAGCCGGGGTCGGCGGCAGGCCCGTCAGGTCGTAAGTCATCCGCCGGATGAGCGTGCGTGCGTCGGCCGGAGGATTCCGCACCAATCCTTTCGCGGCGAGCGTCTCGTCGATGAAACCGTCGATCGTGCGGTGCCGGAACTCCCGCGCGACCGGCTGGAGCGACCACCACGACTTGTCCGCCCGCCTCGCCTCTCCCGCGTTTCCCTCGCGCGGGTCCGGCGCCCCCATCCGCACCCAGGCGACCAGGTCGGCGATGATCGCGTCGGGTAATTTCGGCTGCCGCGGCGGCATCGCGAAATCCTCCTCCACATGCCGCACGGCGCGGATGAGAGGACTTTCCTCCGGATTGCCGGGCACGACCGCGGGCAAACCGCTGTCCCCGCCGCGCTGCCAGCCCGCGCGGGTGTCGAGCAGCAGGCCTCCTTTCACTTTTTTCGCCTCCGTGCTGTGACATTCGTAACAGTGCCGGATTAGCACCGGGCGGATCCTGGTTTCGAAAAACGCCGTGCCCTCCTCCGCCGCGGGCAGCGCGGCGCCCACCCCAGCGCCCAGCGAGAAACGCAGCAACCGGAGAAGCGCCCTGCTCCGCTCAGCCATCACGGGTTTCACGCAAGGATCGGCCGGATCACGTGGCCATGGACGTCGGTGAGCCGACGATTCGCGCCGTTGTGGTAAACGGTCAGCCGCTCGTGATCGAGTCCGAGCAGGTGAAGCACCGTGGCGTAGAAATCGTAAACGCTGGTGACATCGACGGCGGCTCGACGTCCGAAATCGTCGGTGGCACCGTAACTCACGCCTCCCTTCACGCCGGCGCCCATCATCCAGGTCGTGAAGGCGTCGGGGTTGTGGTCACGCCCGCTGGTTCCCTCCTGGTGGGTCGGCATACGGCCGAACTCCGTGCACCAAAGCACGAGGACGTCGTTGAGCAGGCCGCGTTGCTTGAGGTCGGTGAGCAGCGCGGCGGTGGGTTGGTCGAAGACCGGCGCGTGGCGCTCGTAGTCGGCCTTCAGCGTCTTGTGCGCGTCCCAGTTGAGCAGACCGTCGACGGCGCTCGCCCGCGATGCGCAGTAAAGACTGACGTAGCGCACGCCTTTCTCGAGGAAGCGGCGCGCGAGGAGGCAATTGCGCGCGTAGGCGGCCTTGAGCGGGTTGGCGTCACCGGTGCCGTAGAGCCGGTGGATGTGGTCCGGTTCGCCGGCGAGATCACTCACCTCGGGCGCCGCCAGCTGCATCCGGGCCGCGAGCGCGTAGGCCTCCATGCGCGCGAGGAGTTCATCGTTGCCCGCATGCTCCGCGGCATGAGCACGGTTCATGAAAGCCAGATGCTCCCGCACCGCCCGTTCCTCACCCGGGGCGGGCTCGCCGGGACGGACGAGATTACGCAACGGCTGCTGGGCTGACATCCCGACACCCTGGTGCTGGGCAGGCAGGAACCCGTTGCCCCAATTCGCCTTTCCGTTGGGCGGCTCACCCCGGATGTCCTGGATCGCGATATAGGTGGGCAGGTTCTCGTTGAGCGAGCCGAGCGCGTGGCTGACCCAGGAGCCGGCGCTGGGAAAACCCTCCCGGGTGAAGCAGGTGTTCATCGCGACGCACCCCGGCCCATGGGTGTTCGTGCGCGACGACATGCCGTGCAGAAACGCGATATCGTCCACATGCCCCGCCATTCGCGGCAGGAGCGTGGAAATCATTTTGCCGCTCCGGCCAGCGGGCGCGAATGCCCACGGTGAACGCATGAGGTTGCCGTTCTTACCCTGGAAGGACACCTCGCCCTCGCCTCCCGGCAGCGGCGTACCGTCGAACTTCTCCAGCAGCGGCTTGTGGTCCCAGAGATCGATGTGCGACGCGGCGCCCGGACAAAAGATCTGCAGCACCTGGCGGGCCTTGGGCGCGAAATGCGTGCGCGGCACCGTTGCGGCCGCCAAGTCGCGCGCGAGCAGACGCGCAAGTGCCACGCCGGTGAGACCGGTCGTCATGTGGCCGAGGAAGTGCCGGCGCGCGAGGTCGGGCGGCGTCATGGGGTGGCAGCGGGTGACACGCGTAAACTGGAGTGACGACGGCCGCGCGCAAGCGCCGACGTGGGCCGGAGGCAGTCCGCACGTCAACGTCTCCCACCTCACATCGCGTGTGCTCGCGCCGCATACTTGCCCCGGACGCAAAAGTACTTACCCCGCGAATTTTCGCGGCCGAGGAACCTACTTCTTGCCACGGACCCGCCGAGGCATCTTGTTCTCCGTTCCTCCGCACGCTGCGACCATGCTGGAATCCCTGATCGACCTCCTGAAGGAGTCTCCCCTCTCGCTGTGGGGCCCCTTCTTGATTCTGATCATCTGCGGGTTGGGGCTGCCTCTACCGGAGGACATCGTGCTGGTGACGGCGGGCATGCTGGCTCAGGACGACGGACGCTCCTGGGTTCCGGTCGCGGTCCTAATGTGGGTGGGAGTGCTCGCCGGTGACTCGATCATGTTCCTGCTCGGCCGTCGCTTTGGCGCGAAACTTCTCGCTTGGCAGGGCACGCACCACCTTTTCCCGCCGGCCAAGCAGGCCAAGGTCAAGGCGTTGTTCGACAAGCACGGCACCA